>JBOGOP010000044.1:0-27211 GCA_050747225.1 Pyrinomonadaceae bacterium | reverse complement strand
CCCATCAGGCTGTGCCAAAAGCAAGAAATTGAGATCAACTCAATGCGACAGGTTGATTCGGGAAATTTCGCAAGTAACGTATCAATCGTTTTCGTAACCTGATCGAGTAACGTTTCGGCGTCGAAGGTCGCGAAGTCCGTAGTCGCTCGCCCGTAGTCGATCCTGACACTCGCTCCGGCCATCTCGCGGCCCTGTTCATCAAAGAGTGCGGCGCGGGAGCCTGACGATCCGATGTCCAACCCAAGCACCGCCGGCCTCTTCGATCCGGCCAGGACCGGGAGCATTCCAGACCACGGCTCGAGCCCGTCGACAATCTCGTCTAACACGTTACTCATTGTTGTAGTAGGACAGACATTCCTGTCTGTCCAAACATTCCAGCTAGATCAAGTGACAGAGGCATGACAGAACAGTACAGTCGGACAGTTCCATATTTTGAACCGGAGGACAGACAGGAATGTCTGTCCTACGTCAAGAATCGCACACGTGATTGCGGGTAGTCCACATTTTGACTGAACTGATAAAATGGCGGTGATGCAAGCTGAAACTCTTAACTGCCCGAATTGTGGCGCCGCAAGTTCGACCGAGGCGCCGGCCTGCCAGTTTTGCGGCTCTCGCCTCGCGACGGTTGCCTGTCCGTCATGTTTCGCGATGATGTTCATCGGCAGCAAGCATTGTCAGCGCTGCGGCGCGGCGGCAGCAGTTCCTGACGTCCAGGATGCCAAAGATCGCAAGTGTCCTCGGTGTAAGAATGAGATGGTGCTGATGACGCTCGGATTAACCACCGTCCTGGAGTGCGAACAATGCCTGGGACTTTGGCTCGACGTGCCTTCGTTTGAAAAAATCTGCGCTGATAGGGAGCAGCAGTCAGCCGTGCTGGGCGCTGCTACGCACGCTCCGGCGAGCGCTGAATCCGAGAAGAGCAAGGTGAACTACGTGCCGTGTCCGGAATGTGCCCAGTTAATGAATCGAATCAACTTTGCGCGCTGCTCGGGTGTGATTGTGGATATTTGCAAACAACATGGAACCTGGTTTGATCGCGATGAGCTGAGCCGGATTGTCGAGTTCATACACGGCGGCGGGCTGAACGCATCAAGGGCGAAAGAAAAAATCGAGATTGCCGAGCAAAGAGAACAGCTGCGTCAGGAACAATTCACTGCGAGCCTGCGCGACTCGGCGCGACTTGGCATCACAGATGACGATGATCATCGATTGACTGGAATAGCGTCTGCGCGTGGACTGCTGAAGTTTTTGCTGGATGCCTAATGCGTCAGAGATTTTGCCGCGGATTTACGCGAATCAACGCGGATCAGAAGGAAGCAGCTGCAAACATTATTAGTAGACTCTTTTCAGATTCGCGTTCATTCGCGTAAATCCGCGGCCAATTAGATTACTTCACGATCTTCTTAACCAAAGCGATAAAGTCGGCAATGTCTGCTTCGGTAGTATCAAACGAGGTCATGAACCTGACCTCTGAAATTTCCTCATTCCAAACGTAGAAGAAGTATCGCTTCTGAAGCAGCTGTACATATTTCTTCGGCACGACGGCAAACACCCCGTTGGACTCCACCTTCTGCGTAATCGTTATCTGAGGAACTTTTCCGAGTTCGCTCGCCAGACGTTGGGCCATGCGGTTCGCATGCTGCGCATTTTTCCGCCAGAGGTCGTTCGACAGCAGCGCCTCAAACTGAGCGGAGATGAAGCGCATCTTGGAGGGCAGGTGCGTGCCCTGCTTACGCGTGTATTTGAAGTCCTTTGCCAGATTCTTGTCGAAAAAGACGACCGCTTCGCCATACATCATGCCGTTTTTGGCGCCGCCGAAAGAGAGAATGTCTACGCCCACGTCTGCGGTGATCTCTTTCAGTTTGACGTTAAGACCGGCAGCAGCATTGGCAATCCGGGCACCATCTACATGCAGCAACATGTCACGTTCATGCGCGAACTTTGCCAGACTCTTCAACTCGCTCGGCGTGTAGAGAGTGCCCATTTCGGTAGCTTGCGAAACGGAAATCACACGGGGCTGTACGTGATGTTCGAAACCAACTTCATGAAGCAGTGGCTTGATCTGTTCGACCCTAATCTTTCCGTCAGGCGTGACGATGGGTAGCAGTTTGCAGCCCGTGAATTTTTCCGGTGCGCCGCATTCGTCGACGTAGATGTGGGCCGTCTGCGCACAAATGATTGCATTGTGCGACTCGGTGCCCGCCTTTAAGCCCAACACGTTCGCGCCGGTGCCACCAAAGACGAAATAGACTTCCGCGCCTTTTCCAAGGTATTCGCGAAAAAGCTTAACGGCGCGGGCTGTGTAGGGATCGTCGCCATAGGCAATCACATGCCCGTCGTTTGCGACGGCAATCGCCTCCATGATCTTAGGATGAACGCCGGCGTTGTTGTCGCTCGCGAAACTTCGGCTTGGCTTTAAGTTCTTCATCAAGGGGTCTTTTCAGTTTGAGTCGAATTTCTGCTGTCTCTGTGCTTCCTTTGTGTTCTCTGTGCCTCAGTGGTGAATTCTTTGCTTCCCTATTTACCACAGAGGCACAGAGAACACAGAGACGCCACAGAGAAAACTAAATCCGCGCCGCTTTGAAATCCCTGACGATCTCCCGCGCCGCATTCGCGCCCGGTCCGCCAGTTACACCACCACCAGGATGCGTGCCAGCGCCGCAAAGATAAAGTCCCTTGATTGGGGTTCGGTATTGCGCCCAACCAATCAAAGGGCGAAAAGTAAAGAACTGATCGAGTGACTGTTCGCCATGATGAATGTGCCCGCCGCTCATTCCGTAAGTCTCCTCCAGATCGAGCGGTGTGATCACTTGCCGCGCAAGAATCAATTCCTTCAGATTCGGAGCATAACTGCTCAGCACATCAATTACATTGTCGGCAAACTCTTCACGCCGGGAGTTCCAATCGCCCTCTTTCAATTTGTAAGGGGCATACTGAATGTAAAGCGACATCGCTTGAGCGCCAGCTGGGGCAAGCGCGGGATCGAGCAATGACGGAATGGTAATGTCCAGGTACGGTTGCTTTGAATAGTCGCCGTACTTCGCCGAATCAAACGCTCGCTCAAGATAATCAATGTCAGGCCCAATGTGAATGCGGCCCGAAAGTTTTGTTCTAACCTCGTCGCCTGCGACCCCTGTGAATGATGGCAGATCCGAAAGCGCGAGGTTGATTTTCGCAGAGACACCGGTCGCTCGGTAGTTGCGAATCTTTAGCAGGAAACTCGGATCGAGATAAACAGGATCGATCAACTTGAGAAACGTCGTGCGCGGATCAGCGTTGGAAACGATCGCGCGCGCCGAAATCTCTTCGCCGTTTTCCAGTAAAACTTTAGACGCTCGGTCCTCGTTTGCCTCGATTTTCTCAACGCTGACTCCGGCTCTTATTTCAACTCCCGCCTCTCTCGCGGCGCTCGCCAGCGCCTCAGTGAGGGTACCCATCCCGTTCTTCACAAACGCCGCCGGCGCAATCGCATGACCATCCGACGCCGCTTGCCACAACAGACCGGTGCTCGTGCCTGCAGACCACGGCCCGGCAAACGCGCCGAAGATGCCACGCGCCGCGACGACTGCGCGTAGGGTTTCCGTATCAAACCATTCGGCTACCAAATCGGCGACTGCCATGGGTCCCCAGCGTAGCAACCGGTAAGCGTCTTGCTTGCCGAGACCGCGAAACGATCGCCCTAGTTTGCCCAGGTTCCAAAGCTCGCCCGGTGACGGATGTTCAATCGCGGGCGGCGTCATTGCCAACAGCGGCGCCAGCATTTTCCCGATGCGCGAGAAACTCCGCTCGAACTGCGGATAGTTCCCCGCGTCCTTTAAGGAAACCTTTTCCAGCTCGCGAATTGTTTGGGCTGTGTCGTTGTAGATGCAGATCGGACTTGTCTCCGGCGCTAGGGCGAAAACTTTCACGGCGGGTGTGATGAATTCAAGTCCGTGTCGATCGAGCCTAAGGTCTTTGATGATTTGCGGAACGAACGGGGCCGCGGAGTGGGCCAGGGTTGAGCAGCGAAAGCCTGGATGAATTTCTTCGGTGACTGCCGCGCCGCCTACAATCTCGCGCCGCTCAAGCACGAGAGTTTTCAAACCGGCCTTGGCGAGATAACATGCCGCAACCAGCCCGTTATGACCGCCGCCGATGATGATAATGTCGTAATTCGCCATTCCCGATTTGCGGTACGCAAACTTAAATTGGCCGCGAATTTTCGCGGATACACGCGAATCTGAAAACAAGACAAGCGGCCAATTTGAGTAATTCCACTTTTACTTTCCTGATCCGCGTTCATTCGCGAAAACCTGCGGCCAAATTCTTACTTCTTGAACGAGACGATCCAAAGCGGCGTCGCGCTACGCTCTGCCGCCGTACTCCAAATTTTACTTCTTATCCTTCAAGATTTTCATCGCCGCATTTCGGCCCGAGGCGCCCATGATGCCGCCGCCCGGATGTGTGGCGGACCCACACATGTAAAGGTTGCGAATGGGCGTGCGATATTGCGCCCAGCCCGGCGCCGGTCGTAGAAAGAAAAGCTGTTCGAGAGTGAGTTCACCCTGAAAAATGTTGCCTTCAGACAAACCAAAGTCGCGCTCCAGATCCAGAGGCGTTAAGACTTGCCGGTGCAGAATCAGATCCTTGATGTTTGGCGCGTGTTCGGCAATCGTTTCGATCACCGTGTCGCCAAACGCTTCCCGCTTCTCATCCCACGTCCCTTCCTTCAAGTTGTAAGGTGCATACTGCACAAAGCACGACATCACGTGCTTGCCCGGCGGCGCCACCGACGGGTCTGTCAAACTTGGAATTACTATGTCGATATAAGGCCGCCGTGAATAACTGCCATACTTGGCATCGTCATAAGCTCGCTCCATGTAATCGACACCGGGACTGATGGATATTGCGCCGCGCAGATGCGCCCCGACACCCGGCAGAGACTTGAGATTCGGCAAGCCATCGAGCGCGAGATTTACCTTCCCGGATGAGCCGCGATACTTGTAGCGCTTCAGATCATCTGTGAAGTCGTCTGGCAGATGTTCTTCGCCAACCATCTTCATAAACGTCAGACGCGGATCGACGCTGGACGACACCACATCAGCATAGATCTCCTCACCGTTTTTCAAGACGACGCCCTGGGCTTGTCCATTCGTAAGAAGAATCTTCTCAATCGCCGCCTCGGTGCGAATCTCCGCACCGGCTTCGCGCGCCGCGTCGGCTATCGCGTTTGAAATCGCGCCGGTACCGCCGCGCGACAAGCCCCACGAGCGAAACGCGCCGTCGATCTCGCCCATGTAGTGGTGCAGCAGCACGTAAGCCGTGCCCGGTGAACGGACGCCGAGGAACGTGCCGATGATTCCAGAAGCCGACATCGTGGCCTTGAGCACGTCAGTCTCGAACCACTGGTCGAGAAAGTCGACTGCGCTCATGGTCATCAACTGCACCTGGTTGTACTTGTCTTCGTCCGGCAGTTTTTGAAAGCGGCGGCCGAGAAAATGCAGGTCCTTCAAGCCCTTCGGCCTTAACGACATTGGATCCGGAGGCGTCATGCTCATGATTGGCTTCACGAAGTGGGCCATCTCGAGCATCGCTTTGCCGTATTCATCGTAGGCCTCGGCGTCAACCTTCGAGTGGCGCGCAATCTCGCGGCGAGTTTTGGCGTGATCGTTCACTCGCCAAAGGTAGTCGCCGTTGAGCATCGGCGTGAAGGTGCCGTCCAGCGGAAGAATTTCCAGGCCGTGTCGCGGGAGATCGAGTTCACGAATAATTTCCGGACGCAGTAACGATACGACGTAGGAACAAACCGAATACTTGAACCCGGGAAATACTTCTTCAGTGACAGCCGCACCACCGAGTACGTGGCGCCGCTCCAGCACCAGCACACGCTTGCCGGCGCGCGCGAGATAGGCAGCGTTTACCAGACCATTGTGTCCGCCGCCGATGACTATGACGTCGAATTTACTTGATGTATTGGGGTCTTTCATAGACCGAGCCAGAAACGGACCCGGCTTTCGACAGCGGCTAGCTGTTCTGAAGATAACGAGCCAAGCCTTCTGATCAATTTCGCGTGAGGAATGGTAACCAAGTTTTGCGCGTCAAACGCCCCTTCGCGAAGATATCGAACCCTTACACTGATTTCAAACCGGGATCCTCTGGTGCTCGTAGTGTGCGGGACGAGGGAGGCAAGAGCTCGATCTTCATCCAGGGCCGGAATGCTTATGACTACGCAGGGCCTGACTTTTGCCGCATAACCAAGGTCGACCAACCAGACTTCTCCTCTATTAGGATTGGCCATTTTCCGACTCTCTGCGGTCGAGATCTAAGAAGAGCTGTTCGGCGTTTATGGCAAGTTCTTCGTCAGTCAGTGGCGTAGACCTCAATTCCAGTGAGCGAAGCAAGATCTCCTTGGCTACTCTCTCTCTCTCTCTCTCGGGCAAAAGATCAAATGATTTTAGAAGTTCTTCGCCGGCGGTGCTCATGCTCGTCTCCTTGCCGTTCATTCTACGCCCGACGCTTCGCGTTTATCAAAACGAGAATTACCAACCCTTCTTACCCGCGCGTGCAAGATATGCGGCATTGACCAGACCATTATGTCCGCCGCCGATGACTATGACGTCGTATTTGTCCATGCGTATGATGGGATCGCGTCGCTACTAAAGTTGAAACGTATCATCACTTATGCACGTAATAACCCGCAAGCGGCTAAATGAAATTCGCCGAGAAATATCCAGAAACTAAAACGGCCCTCGCCAATTGGTACGCTTCAGTAAGACGTAACAATTTTGAGTCGCTGCCAAACTTGAAGTCGATGTTTCCAACTGCTGACCGGATAGGAAAGCTGACAGTTTTCAATTTCGGCGGAAACAAGGTGCGCCTCATTACCGCGATACACTATAATCGCAAGCGAATCTATATCCGTGCTGTGTTGACTCACAACGAGTACGACAGAGGCAAGTGGAAAGAATGAGCATGCAGGACCTCGATGTCAGTAAGACAACTAGTGCCTGGTCATCCCTGGCAGGTACGGTTTTCGTTCCTCATTCGGAAAGTGAATACCTTCGACTAGTGGGGTTGTTGGATGACCTGATCGATGAGGTTGGGGAAGACGAATCCCACCCGCTGGCTTCTTTGACGGAATTGTGGGCGTGCTTATTCAAAACTACGAGGACCAAAACGTGCCGGAGTTGACCGCAAACTAACCGTCCGTGCCTGGCCTGGCATCTCGACTATTCTTATGCCCGTCGGAACCGCTTTTCACGAACGAACATTCCCACTTTGCGAGAGCCTGAACTATCGCGAATGGTCGGGCTACTACGCCGTCAGTTCCTACGAACCTCACCACGAACATGAGTACAACGCGATCCGTAATGCAGCCGCGCTGATCGATATCTCGCCGCTCTTTAAGTACCGGGTAAACGGACCAGACGCGACGCGTCTGGTCGACCGAATCATCACTCGCGATATGCGCAAGGTTTCCGTGGGCCAGGTTGTCTACACACCATGGTGCGATGAACATGGCAAGGTGATCGACGACGGCACTGTTTCGCGCCTGGAGGAAAACACTTATCGCTGGACGGCTGCTGATCCGAGCCTGCGCTGGTTTACGCAAAACGCAACCGGCATGGATGTTCAAATTGAAGATATTTCCGAGAGCGTTGCGGCCCTGGCTCTGCAAGGTCCAACTTCCGCGCGCTTGCTCAAGAGTCTGGTGACCGGGGCGGACATCGAAAACCTGAAATACTTTCGCGTGACGATGGGAAAGATTGTTGGCGTTCCGGTCGAAATCTCGCGCACGGGTTATACCGGCGACCTCGGCTATGAAATCTGGGTTGCTGCCGAATGGGCGCTGCAGGTTTGGGATGCTCTGATGGAAGCGGGCAAGGCGTTCGATATTCATCCCGCCGGAATGCTCGCGCTCGACGTCGCGCGAATCGAAGCCGGGTTACTGCTAATTGACGTCGATTTCAACAGCAGCAAGAAGGCGCTGATTGACGAACAGAAATACTCACCATTTGAAATGGGACTCGGCCGTCTGGTACACGCAAACAAGGGCCGCTTCATCGGGCAGGCAGCGTTACTGGCAGAGCAAAAGCTTGGCAGCGCGCGGGAGATTGTTGGACTCGAGATCGACTGGCCGCAAGTTGAGCAGCTTTATGAGAACGTCGGTCTGCCTCCGGCTGTCTCTCCAATTGCATCCCGCGTCGCGGTGCCGGTATTCAAAGATGGAACGCACGTTGGCAAGGCAACCTCGAGCACCTGGTCACCAACTTTGAAAAAGATGATTGCGCTGGCCACTGTGAAGCAGCCTCACACAAAGCCAGGCACGCTTCTCCAGTTTGAAGTCACAGTTGAAGCCAAACGTCACCGCGTGCTTGCCAGGATAGTCAAGACACCTTTCTTCAATCCCAGGCGTAAGACGGCGACGCCGATTCTGTAGAATTTCAAAAAATCTTGCTTCCACTGTTGGAATCCTCTACTCTCTCGCATCGGTTCAGCGGTCTCAAGTCGCCATGACTGCTTATTCGTTCCTATTAAGATAGCAAACTTTCACGGTTGCAAAACCGTCACCAGGCTCCGGCGTCGACCTCAACAGGCATTCTGATGGTAACCAAGAACATATTCATCTGTTACCGGCGCGACGACGCTGAGGGCTATGCCGGGCGGCTCTATGATCGACTTCACATGCGCTTTCCCAATCGCATCTTCATGGATGTCACGGGCATCAGTCCGGGTGCGGACTTTACCAGGGTGATTCAGGAGCGAGTAGGAGCTTGCCATGCGCTTATCGCGATCATAGGCAAAGGTTGGTTGATGATGGCCGACGAAGGCTCCCGACGTCGCCTGTTTCGTGAGGATGATTACGTGCGGCACGAGATCGCAACGGCGCTGTCGCGCAATATCACCGTGATTCCGGTACTTGTGCGAGACGCTAAAATGCCGCCGCCTGAGTCGCTTCCTGCCGATCTTGCGGCGCTGTCGTTTCGCAACGCCATTGAAATAACCGACCAGGACTTTGATCATGATGTGGGGCGACTGATTGAGGGCCTGGAGTTCGCATTCGGTGAGCAACGTCCAATACCGCAACCCCCCGTGAGAGCGGCGAAAAGCAATTGCCTGCTGTGGTCAGTGATAGGTTTAGTCGTTGGCGGGATCGGTGTTTTTTTTCTGCTGGTGATGTTAGGACTTCTGTTTTCAAGCCAGAGTGGCGTCAGTAACGACGGATCGAACCCAGCGCCGGTTTACTCAAACGCTCCCTCGGGAGAGCCTTCTCTGGCTCCCGTCGCAAGTGATTTTCAGCCGGTGGGAAGTTGGTTCTATCAGATTGAGAACATGGGACAAGTGACTATTGATCTCCACGAAGACTACACTTATCAGTCAGGCAATGAACAGGGGACATGGCAGTATTCGCCCAGTGATCGAACGTTAACTCTTGACGGTTTACTATACGATCAGAACTCCGGTACGACGCAGCAATTCAATGCTCAGATAACCATCGAGGGCAAATCGGGAAACCAGTTCGTTGGGCATGTATATGTCGGAGGAGTTGTCCATCGAGTTGGTCTCACACGACAATAAGACTACGGAAACGTATTTCGAGATACCCTAGCGCACTCCTTTCCTAAGTTCCGCAAACTGTGACCATCTCTAACACCCAAAAGCGTGGCCGCCTCTTGCGTGTCCTCGGCGTTGGCTTTGGCATTGCTGTAATCATTGGCAACACCATCGGCGCCGGGATCTTTCGCGCACCCGGCAGCATCGCTTCGCAGTTACCGCACCCATGGCTTTTTCTCGGCGTTTGGATCCTGGGCGGGCTCTATGCCTTGCTCGGCGCGATCGCGCTGGCTGAGTTAGGTGCGATGCTGCCACGCTCTGGCGGTCAATACGTCTTTGCACGCTACGCGCTTGGCGAATACGCCGGCTTCATTGTTGGCTGGAGCGACTGGATCTCTACCTGTGGCTCGGCTGCCGCGGTTTCGCTTCTGATTGGGAAGTTTACAGGGGCGCTCTTTCCCGCACTAAACGGGGATGACAAAGCCGCAGCCATTGCAACGGCGATCGCAATCATCTTCGCCGTCCTGCAATGGGGTGGGATTATTTGGGGCAGCACGACGCAAAACTTCACCAGCTTGATAAAGGCGCTGGCGTTCATGGTACTCATCGTCGCGGCTTTCATATTTGGCGGGCAAGGCTCCTTTACAACGTCAGAACAACTGACTAAACCGGCGGGGCTCGGTTTGGTTGCCGCTCTGGTGTTATCGCTGCAGAGCGTGATCTATACCTACGACGGCTGGAGCGGAGTGGTGTATTTCTCGGAAGAGGTCGAGAATCCCGGGCGTGATGTTCCGCGCGCAATGTTTGGCGGCGTGCTCACCATTATTGCGATCTATCTGCTGGTGAACGTGGCGTTGCTTTATGTCCTGCCAATTTCCAAAATCGCCGGACAGGACCTGGCTGCCGGAGCTGCCGCGCAGGTAATCTTCGGTCGACACGGCAACACAATTTTCCTGACGTTAACAATCCTCTCTATGCTCAGCGCGATCAATGCCTATCACCTGATGGCCACACGGGTGCTGTTTGCAGTTAGCCGTGACGGACTCTTTGCGAAAAAGGCCGCTGAGGTGAACACAGGCGGCACACCGGCCGTCGCCTTGTTTACCAGTGCGGCAGTCGCAGTGATCTTCATAGTTTTTGGTCAAACTTTCGACAAGGTTATTGCCGTGCTGGCCTTCTTCTTTGTGGCAAACTACACGCTCTCTTTTATTTCGATGTTCGTTTTACGCCGCCGCGAACCGGAGAAAGAGCGGCCTTATCGCGCCTGGGGTTATCCCTGGACAACTGGCCTGGTATTGTTCGGATCAGTTTTGTTTTTGGTTGGAGCAATCGCAGCAGATCTAAAGGAAGGAACGCGCTATAGCATCTACGCGTTGCTCCTGCTCGCAGTCAGTTATCCTCTGTTTCGTCTGCTGAAGATCGCCAACGCTGGTTCCGAAGTTTGACTTCGGTGGGAATTTCACATAGAAAGCGTCTGCATCGCAACTTAAAATCATCAGCTAAGGAAGGCCTCCAATGAAACGAACTTTCGCAATTGTCCTATTCATTCTATCCACTCTCAGCGTTTCCGCCGTTTATGCTCAACAGGACGACGAAGCCGCTCGCGAGCGCACCAGAGAACGGTTGGCAGCATTGCTGGAAAAAACCGGTGCGGACATTCAGGTTGATTTCAAACAGAGTCAAAAACAGCCGTTTAATTATGTGGGGACGCTGCGGACCGGGCTGGTCAACGCCGAGAGCTTTGAGATCGTAATAAGTGTTACCGCCAAAGACACGCTCGGCTTCCGCATCTACCCCCATTACAACAAAGGCTATATCAATGTTGACAAGGTCAAGGATCGCGCCGGCCTCATGAAACTTCTGCTGCGGCTGAGCGACCGCGCGTTTCTTTTTTGGGGCGCCGATGAGTCCAGCGACATTTTCACCGGCTACACTTTCACGCTCGAATCAGGCTTTCCTGAGGAAGCAATCAGGATAGTGCTGCGAAGTATTGCAAATAGCGACAAGTTTGTTGGCGAGATGCGCCCGTTCATTGATGGAACCAGCGCCGGTGCGGTTAGGTAAAGCGGAACTGGGCAAGAAGCGGTCCTTTTCAGCTTTCCGTTCCAATTACTAAAAGTTCCACGAAAGCGTTCCACCATACGCGTGCGCTCGTTGGTAATAGAACGGAACAATCCGCGGGAAGAGTTTCGATCCCGCGTCCTTGTTCTGCTTTTCGGTTTGACCATCCAACGCCGGATCGTGATGCTTATGGTAAACATATCGGCCAATGCCGTAACCTATCGCACTGCCCACCACCACGTCTGACAGAAAGTGGTTTCGGCCCGTGTAGCGTGACAAGCTGATCGCGGTAGCCAGGCCATACACGCCAACCTGAACTAAAGGCCGGTGATGTCCATACTCCTGCGCGACCACCGTCGCGAGCGCCCAGGCATTGACCGCGTGACCCGATGGGAACGAACGGCCGCCATCAAAGAATTCTCCACTCGAGTTATCTACAGGCGGCCGCTGTCGCTGCGAGGCCGTCTTCAAAGCGCTTGCTACCAGCTCGCCATCGATGATCGCTTCCGCTGCGAGCAGCCCGGTTTCTCGCAAACGATCGTTGTGGGTCATTCGACCAGTCAAATAAAGAACACCAGCCACGCCGCCGGTGGAGGAGATAGACCCCAGCCGGCTGATGTCTTTGCTGATCCTGAGACGGCTTGGATTGTCCCCATGTTCGACGAGCTCGCCGGAAGTGTGCCGGTCCGTAGCAATCAACGCCAGGGTAGACAAGCCCAGCGGAGCTAACCACTTCCCATCTATTCGGTGCAAATGAAACGGCGAAGTCCAAATTGCGCGTTGGTCTTTGAGAATATTGACGAAGAATTTCTTTTCCAGACTGGGCGTGGGTGTGGGTTTTGGCTTCGGTTGAGTTTTTGTGCCTGAAGTTTGTGCCGGAGTGCTAATCGAAAAAATAAGCATGAGAGCCAAGGATAAGATCCCGGTCGAGGTTGCCCGGGTCAATCGAAAACAAGTACTCATAGTCATTCACCTGCCAAATCTGAAAGAGTGTAGTTATCGGGGAGGGAAACCAATTATCTGCCCGGCACCGCCTGTTAGACAACGCCACAGACGAGGAGGACAGCCAGCTTGAACGAAGGTCGGACCGAGAGCAACACTACCGAAGGCCTGATTGTTGAGCTGGCCCAACCCTGAAAAAGTATTTGACTTTCACGAAGGAGAGGAATATCGTCCCGGCGTTCTCATAATCGGCTGAATGACTCACGAGATCGTGCCGGCTGGCACCTCGCGCAAAATCCACCGAATGTGAGACGTTGTTGCCATCGAGTTCCTCGCATTTGCGTTCCTTCCACTTGCGTACACGACTAAGGAGAAAAGGATGCCTAAAATTATCATCGTATTAGCTTGGGCCTGGATCATCATCGTCGGCGGGCTAATGATCACCCCCGGTGGAATAACCTGCCTTCGCTGCGGCCCGACCCTGAGCCTGGTGATTGCGATCGTATCGATAGTTCTCGGTCTCGCCGGTTTGGTGGGGACGCTTCGCGGCCAGGCAGGTACCCACTAAGTCACAAGCCTGAGCTTTAGAAATGACGAAGGGCCACTCACCGGTGGCCCTTTGTTGTTGCAAATATTGGTGGAGCCGAGGGGGATCGAACCCCTGACCTCATGACTGCCAGTTCTCAGTAAGCGATTTTCATAAACTAAAACAATTAAGATGGGTTGCAGCCAGCACGAATTTTCCTCGGTTTCCCGTTTCGTTACGTTCACTCACTCTCTTGTGTGGGAAGTTTGTTGACGCCTCCGGCCACAAATTGGCCACAATTTTTCGCGTGGTTCATAAGGTCACTCTTTTGAGAGCATGCTTGTTCAATAGCGCGGAAAGTGGAACCCCAGGACACTTGTCCGATTCTCACAAACTCGTTTTCAGTCGGAGGAGTAAGGTGTGGGCACGCTCCATCTTAGAAAGGGTTGACTTTCCGCGAGAAGCAGGCGTAGTGTTTGGGCCATCCGGCGGTAAACGAGTTCATAGACTGGCTCCCCAAGCCTTGGAGCGTCACCACTTTATTTCGCCAGTTCCGACCCTGTTAACAATCCCGCCGAACCTAACCGTTACGTTACACGAGTTCGTCTTCAGATCATCCGCAGTTGGCTATCTTAGGTCGCGAGCAAAGGGCTGGGCCATAGGTTAGCTACGAAGTCACATTCGACACTCTACTAGTGGAGGATCATCCAATGGAAGAAAAAACGGATTACGCTCGCTACAAGACCCTTTTCTATTTGCTCGCGGCCGGAGTATTCATCTGGGGAGTGCTTGGCACGCTCGACATAAGGAATATCCCTTTTACCGGATACGTTCTAAGTCCAGATCGGGTGGTAACGCTGGTACGCGAGAATAGCCCTGCCGCCGCGGCAGGCGTTAAGATCGGCGATACCGTAACCAAAATCGACGGTATTGCTGTAGCGGACTTCGGCTCATTGATCGCTCAACCGCGGCCAGGTATTAACAGTAGCGGGAGCGTTAGTGTAAAGCGTGGGGCCGCTGAAGAAACACTCACTTTAAGCTATGGCTCACAGCCCATGGTGGATTTAATTGCCGGCTTCGGCGCTGCCACGCTGACCGGTTTGGCCTTCCTCATTCTTGGCTTGCTGGTCTATCTCAAGAGTCCAACGCGGCTGACCGCCATGTTTTGTAGCCTGAGCTTGCTGTTTGCGGTCGTGTTGTTCAATACACCTTACTTTGCTTCGTCGGTCTTACGCCGCCTTGTTTTGGGGGCCACTTTCTTCATGGTGGCGATGCTGTTTGCAGTTGTGTTGGATTACTGCCTGTCATTTCCGGCCACAAAAAAAATCATCGCCAGTCGTGCCTGGTTGCGCCAGGCAATCTACATCGCCGCCGGTGCTTTTGGAGTAATGGTTGCGACCATATTCATAACAACCCCGGTAATGACGCCAGTCCGATCAATGTTACTGTCCGTGGCCTTTGGCGTCGTTTTCGGGGGTTACATACTGCTCTCCGTGATAGCAGTGGTTCATAGTTATTTCAAGGCCAGTGCTCAGGAGCGCTCTGCGAATGGATTGAACCTGATGTTGTTGGGTATGTTGATTGGGTTTGGCCCGATTCTGTTATCGATCCTGGTGCATACCCTGAGCCCGCATATGGGTGAGCTGCCAGGTGAGCGATTCTACGGTATCTCCCTACTCGCCATCCCAATAGGCTTGGCAATGGCCTTGATGAAGCTTAAGCCGGCGCCCGCAGATGTCCCGGAAGTTATCGAGGAGACGCCAAAGACGAGGGGAGCGACGGGTTAGCAGTTACACCTCTTGCAGAGGGTTGTTATCACTTCTCGCCACCAACGGCCACAAGGGCGGGATAGTGAGTCATGACTCTGAATGTTTCCGCCAATCGAAAGGCCAGCACGTAAGCTGGCCTTTGGTTTCTAAGCGGCGGAAAAAGCGATACGGCCACTAATCGGTGGCCTTAAGGTTTAGATCCCTCTTAGGTCGACATATCGGGCGTTGCAGAAAAGGCCACGCTCGCGGTGGCCTCAATATTTAGATTATTGGTGGAGCCGAGGGGGATCGAACCCCTGACCTCATGACTGCCAGTCATGCGCTCTCCCAGCTGAGCTACGGCCCCTTCGGTTGAAATAACTCCGCGGTAAATGCTTGATGCAGAGTAGCCTAGCGTTCAGAACTCGGTCAAGCCACGGCCTGACTTTGCGGCAGTGCCTTAACCAAGTCAACCTTAGAAGACGAGCCTGGCCGCAAGCTGGATGTTGCGCGGGCCACCACCGCCAAGAAATGGATTGCCAATCCCGACGTCCGGTGTAACCGTTATTGGCAGAAAGCCGGTGCCGCGACCGGTCACGCGATCAATACTCGAAGTCATGTCGGCTGCGAAGCTCGGCAACAGCGGGTTCGAAAAGTTTGGATGATTGAAGATGTTGAAAATCTCGGCGCGCAGTTGGATTTTTACGTGTTCGGTTATCGGTGTGTCCTTGAAGATTGAGAAGTCAACATTTCTGTAACCGGGTCCACGCAACGCGTTGCGACCTAAGGAGCCAAAATGCCATGTACCTGGAAGGCATGAACCGGCGCTGCCATCGCCGGCCGGATCAAGCGTGCAGGGCACTTGGAATGCTGACAGATTGATGAACCGGTCTGGAGCGTGCGTGCCTGCATACGGGTCGCCAATAATGTCAGGCCGCGGGAAAAACTCGCCGGTGTTGTTGTAGTCATCGAACAGCGTCAGATGAAATGGATTGCCGCTCCGCAACGTGACAACTGTATTCAGCTGCCAGCCGTCGCCGAGACGGGGGTGGGCCTTCGCGAAGTTTGGAATACGGTAGCTGGCCGAAGCGACGAAGCGATGACGGCTATCAAAGTTTGAGTTACCGCGTTCGAGATCCGCGCGGTAGCTGTTGTCGGGTTGCGTTGCATTTGCGACGTAGTCCTGACCATCAGACGCATTATCAATCGAGTGGGACCAGGTGTAATTGATTGCTGCGGTCCAGCCACGACGATTGCGTAAGGTGAAACTGCTCTGCAGCGCGTTATAACTGGAATTGGCGGTCGTCTCGAGATGGTTGACGTAAAAGAACGTGCCGCCGGAAGGCGCAAAAGGTCCGTTGTCGAAAGGCCTTGCCGACGACACACCTGGATTCGCGGGTTGGTTAATGTCGCGATAGCGAAAGAGCTTGGTGCCGTGCGAGCCGACGTAGCCCACTTCCAACACGCCGTCCTTAAACAACTCGTGCTGCAGATTGAGGTTGAAGTTTTGCACGTAAGGCGTGGCTAACTTTGGATCGACTGCGAACACGTCGGAGTCGCCAAAGCCGCTGTAAATGGGTACCCCGTTCTGGATCGTACTGACGGTAGAAAACGAAAACAGTATTGGCGAGGGGCCGACCGGATTGAACGCCGGGCCTGGATTGAAAGTGTTGAATGGTAGTTGGCCGGCGAAGAAGTCTTGCGAGAACGCGTCATAGAACAAACCCCAGCCGGCGCGCACCACAGTTTTGCCTTTGCCCTGCAAGTCCCAGGCGAAACCAAGGCGCGGTGAAAAATTGTTCCAATCACGGTGATACAGGCGTGGCAGACCTCCCGAGCCGACCAGCACCAACCCCCTCGTGGGATCGAAGTTACTCAGGAGATTATTCTTCTCGCCGATCACGCCGAAGTAATCCCAGCGCAAACCAAGGTTCAGCGTCAGGCGCGAATTCCGGCGAAACGTGTCCTGTAAATAACCGGCATGCGAGTTTTGAAACGTATTGCGATTTGAGTTGCCGCTTGCAGCGCGTCCACCGCTGAGATTGCCGGCCAGAAAATCCGCCAGCGTGTCGAAATCCAGACGGCCGCGATAGCCGGCATCGAAAAACTGGCTGACTGTGGTGCGACGAAACTCGTAACCGAATTTCAGATCGTGGCGGGCGTGCTTCAAGGAAAAGTTGTCGATCAATTGATAGTTAATGTCAGTCCGTGCACGTGGCACTGACAAGTTTGCTCCGAGGGAAGCCAAACTGAAGTGCAGTTCCGGCCTGGCGAGATCGCTGTCGAAATTTCTGACCCGGATGAAAGGCAAGCCGAAATCCTGTGAGCTTGTGATCCCGTTATTCAGGCCGATGGTTCGTGGATCAAAGTCGCTGTCTTCGGGGAAGAATCCTTCCTTGAAGCGATTGTAGCCAAAGCGCAGTTCGTTAACCTTCGTAGGTGAAAGAATCTTTAGATAGGAAATTGAGACCAGATGAACTTTAGTTGGGGTGACTGTGTTGTAGCCCGGCAGAATGTTGCCGGCGAGAAGCGCCAACGGAAACGATTGATTGCTGGTGCCGTAAAAATAACGGCCGGTGAGCTGGTTGTCTTTATTGAAGGAATGATCGATCTTGGCGATGAGACTGTCGACGTCGTTCAACGCCCGGGTAGTGGCAAACAGATTCGGTGCTCCGCAACGGTCGCGATCGCTTTGTAGCGCGCTGGTGCACAAAGGCACCGAGCGATTGGGTGCGGGCCAGGGATTACGCGCCAATAACCTGGTAATAACAGGATTCGTCGGTCCTCCCAGGGCGGCGATTTCCCTGGGGTCGGGAACACGCGCCGTCGAGTTCAGGCCCACGCGCTCGCGTTGTCCTTCGTATGCAAGGTAGAAAAAAGTGCGGTTGCGAACGATAGGGCCACCCAGCGAGCCACCGAACTGATTATTTCGAAATGCGGTTTGGGGATCGGGCTTGGGGTTGAAAAAGTTTCGGGCATCAAGCTTGTTATTACGCACGAATTCGAACAGTGAGCCATGGACAGCGTTGGTGCCAGATTTCGTGACGATGTTTACGATAGCGCCCGAGTTTCTACCGTATTCAGCTTCGAAGTTTGAAAGTATCGCGGCTTCGGAGATCGCTTCTATCGGTAGGATCGTCGCGGGCGTCCCGAAAACTCCCGCTTCATTAATTGCCGGCAGGTTGCGATAGCCATCATTCATGTCCGTACCGTCGAGGAGGAAATTGTTCGCGCGTCCGCGACTACCGTTGGCACTAAACAAACCGAATGAGCCGGGTGAATCAGTGGCGCCTGACGGATCTCCGGTTGCGCCGGGAACCATGGTCAAATACTTTGTGAAGTCGCGACCGTTGACCGGCAGATCTGCAACCTCTTTGGAACTGATGGTGCCACCAAGTGTGGTGTTTGTGGTTTCAACCTGAGCGCTGGCGGCGATGGTGACCATCGCCTGGGAGCCGGCAACAGCCAATGTGATATCCACTCGTCGTTCCGCTGATACTTCGACCAACACTCCGGTGACAGTCGAACTTTGAAAGCCTGACTTTTCAACCCTGACTTCGTAGTTACCCGTCTGTAACTCGGGAATGGTGTAGTTCCCGAACTCGTCACTCACCACACTTCGTTCGATGCCGGTCCCGACGTTCTTTGCCGTGACTGTGGCACCCGGAACAACAGCACCGTTCGGATCCATAACTGTACCGATTATTGTTCCCCGAAACGTCTGGCCAAACGAGTAGCCCGGAAAAGTAAGTAATAACGCTAGCGCGGCGGCGAAAATTAAAGCGAGGTGTGACACTGATGCACGATTTGGTCGTAAGAAACCAATAACTGTTGGTCTGGCAAACATTGAAGGATTACCTCCTCAGTTGGCTAGCGGCGTTAAGAAACGCCAGGTTAGTGTTCAGACGGTCGCGCGTCTGCCGGTCGATAACCGACACCAGGGGTTGAAATTCTCTTGAAAGCAATGCGGATTATATACCCATGTGAGCCTCACCACATCGAACTTCTCAAATCCGAGATCGGCAAGCGTTTGCGCAACCGCAAGGGAAGGTCTGCTTGTGGCCAAATTAAGTCCATTGAGATTTAACATCGTCGCCCAGGATTAGGATATGATCACATTTGTTCCCGCATCAGTTATGAGCGAAAATAAGAAAAGCCATCCCCCAGCACACTAAACCAGCTTCTATTATTTAAGAAAACTGCTTAATCAACGGAGGCTCTATGCGAGACGATCCACAGGCGGGCCCGTCAAATCCGGTAGCGCCCGCAGAAAGTGCAAGCCGGCCAAACATCGAGGGTGCGGTCGCGGTCACGCTGCGCATCAACGGGAAAGACTTCCAACTTCGGATCGATCCTCGGACAACGCTTCTCGATTTCATCCGTGAGACCATTGCGCTCACCGGAACAAAGAAGGGCTGCGACCATGGGCAATGTGGCGCTTGTACGGTCCATGTAAATGGCAGACGCGTGAACTCATGTCTTAGCCTCGCATTGATGCATGAAGGGCAAGGGATCACAACCATAGAGGGCCTGGGTACACTCGACTCATTGCATCCGATGCAGGCGGCATTCGTGGCCTGCGACGGATACCAGTGCGGCTATTGCACGTCGGGCCAGATCATGTCGGCGGTTGCGTTACTCAAGGAACCCTGCGGTTCTGATGACGCAGCCGTGAAGGAACTAATGAGCGGCAACATCTGTCGCTGCGGAGCCTATGCCAATATCGTGGCCGCGATTCAACAAGTTCGCCAAAACATTTAGCCGAGAGCAGGAGCAGTTCGATGCATACCTTTGAATTCATTCGGCCGGCAGATTCCGCTGCGGCCATTGCGACCGCCGCGCAGGCGAAAACCGCCCAGCAGGGTGCGGAGGTGCGATTTGTTGCCGGCGGCACAACCCTGCTGGATTTGATGAAGCTTAACGTTGAAACGCCTGCGCGCGTCGTCGACATCAACCGTTTGCCGCTCGACAAGATCGAAGCAACTCCAGACGGAGGACTACAGATTGGCGCTACGGTTCGAAATTCAGATCTGGCCAACCATCCGGTGGTGCAAAGAGACTATGCCGTACTGTCGCAGGCAATTCTCGCAGGCGCATCGGCACAGCTTCGTAACATGGCGACGACGGCCGGCAATTTGGTCCAGCGAACGCGATGCCTGTACTTTCGCGACACCGCGATGGCCTGCAACAAGCGCGAGCCCGGCACTGGTTGCTCGGCCATCACCGGCAGCAACCGCATGCTTGCCGTCCTTGGAACGAGCGAACACTGCATAGCGACCAACCCATCGGATATGTGCGTTGCGATGGCGGCTCTGGAGGCGACTATTCACGTGCAGGGACCCATCGGTAGTCGTGCGATCCCGATCGCTAACTTTCATCTTCTGCCCGGCAGTACTCCAGATCGCGAAACAGTGCTCGAACCGGGCGACCTGATCACTCACGTCACACTCCCGCCGCCGGTCGCGGGGAGTAACCAGTTTTATCTGAAGCTGCGCGACCGTACTTCATACGAGTTTGCCCTCGCGTCGGCGGCCGTCGTGGTTAATGTAGACGGCGGAACAGTGACCCGAGCACGTGTTGCACTCGGCGGCGTGGGAACTAAACCATGGCGATCACCCGAAGCCGAAGCCGTGCTAATCAATCGGCCTGTTAACCAGACGACCTTCCGTAATGCCGCAGAGGCCGCGTTGCGCGACGCCAAACCGCAAAGTGAGAACGCATTCAAAATCGAGCTGGCGAAGCGCTGCCTCACGCATGCGCTCGCAGTGGCGACCGCGTGATTTATTGAAAGGAACGAAGATGTCAGCGACCCAAGAAATCCCGGCGACGTCACCAATTGGCCGCAGCACGCCTCGCGTGGACGGTCCCTTGAAAGTGAGTGGAAAGGCGCAGTACACCTCCGACTTTCACTTTGCCGGGACGCTGTATGCCGTTCCGGTCGGCGCCACGATTGCTAACGGCAAAATCGTCAAGCTCGACACCACCGCGGCTGAGGTGATGCCCGGTGTGCGCGCAATCTTTCATCGCGAGAACATTGGCAAGATCTTTCGCTCAGTCCAGGAACCAGGCTTCGGAGGCATCTGCGAAGAGCGCCGCCCGCCCTTTGAGGATGATGTTGTTCGCTACTATGGGCAATACATCGCGCTGGCTGTGGCGGATACATTCGAGACCGCTAAAGCCGCCGCTGATGCAGTTCGCGTGACGTATGAAATGGAAAAGCCGAACGTTGAGACGGAACTCAAGGCGGACGACGATCCCGACGTGATCGTTGCCACCTTCGGAGAACAGCATCGCTTGCAAAGTGAACGCGGTGATGCTGATGCCGCATTCGCGAAGGCGCCGGTCAAGATCGACCAAACCTATGTTACGCCTGCCGAGACACACAACCCCCTCGAGCCGCACGCGACCATCGCGATCTGGGACGACTCCAAATTGACGCTCTACGACTCGTCTCAGGGAGTCGTCAACCTCAGGACCATACTTGCGCAAATGTTTGGTTTGCCGAAGGAGGACGTTCGCGTCATCAGTAGGTTTGTTGGCTCGGGCTTCGGCAACAAGCTTTTCCCCTGGCCGCATTGTGCGCTGGCAGCCGCGGCGGCGCGGCAGTTGGGTAAGCCAGTGAAACTCGTGCTCAGCCGAAAGATGATGTTCCAGAACGTCGGTCATCGCCCCCGCACTCAACAGCGCGTGCGATTAGGCGCAACCCCTGATGGCAAACTGGTGTCGCTACAGCACGACTATGTCTATACCCGGTCAATGCTCGATGCCCACCACGAAGACTGTGGGGAAACAACGCCGTTCCAATACAGCGTGCCCAACCTGCGCGTAACGTTCGGACGGGCCAGGCGCAACATTGGTGCGGCCGCCGATATGCGCGGCCCCGGCGCAGTGCCGGGTCTCTACGCAACGGAGTCGGCGCTAAACGAACTGGCCGATGAACTGGGGATCGATCCGCTGCAGCTGCGCGTCATCAACGAACCGGAAATCGACGAGGGGCTTGGGCTTCCGTTTTCGTCGCGCCATTTGCTCGAGTGCTTCGAACTGGGCGCGGAGAAGTTCGGCTGGTCCAAACGTACTCCGGAGGTCGGCTCGATGACGCGTGACGGCTTGATCCTCGGCTGGGGGATGGCCGGCTGTTCGTGGCTTGCTGCACGTTTCGCCGCCGAGGCGAATGTTGAGCTTCGCGATGACGGCACGGCCGGCGTAGCCTGCGCCACGCAAGACATCGGCACCGGCACGTACACGATCCTCGCACAGTTGACTGCGGAGAAGACCGGCGTTGCGATCGATAAAGTTGAAGTCAAACTAGGTGACACAACGCTTCCGGAAGGCCCGATTTCGGGAGGTTCGATGGCGACCAGTTCGGTGGTTCCAGCCGTCTACGCGGCAGCAGACAATGCGATCGCATCGCTGCTTACCATCGCAACAACCACCGCAGGCTCTCCCTTCGAGAAGCGCAAGCCCGACGAACTGAGATATGAAGGCGGGCGCGTCTTTGAGAAGGCTGCGAAAGATAACGACCCAGCCGCTGGAGTGCCGTTCCGCGAGTTGCTCAAGCGCGCAAACCTTCGCGTGATTGCAGGCAGCGGTAAGGCCGAAGGGACGTTCGGAAATCCTGAATCGAAACCGAAGTTCTCAACGCACTCCTTCGGCTGCCATTTCGTCGAAGTTAAATGGCAACCGGAGATCGCGCGGCTGCGCGTCAGCCGGGTGGTGACTGTCATTGATGCAGGACGGATCATGAACCCACTCGCCGGCCGTAACCAGATCGAAGGCGGGGTCGTGATGGGAATCGGCATGGCGCTGTTTGAACACACGTCTTACGATCCGCAGAATGGAGCGCCGATCAATAGTAGTCTGGCGGACTATGTGGTTACGGTTAACGCCGACGCGCCACCGATCGAGGTGTATTTTCTCGATTATCCCGACACCGAGCTTAACGAAATTGGCGCACGTGGGATCGGCGAGATCGGCCTGGCGGGCATTGCTGCTGCTATCACCGCGGCGGTCCACCACGCAACCGGAGTTCGCGTGCGAGAACTGCCGGTGAAGATCGAAGACTTGTTAGCGTAGGCACTGCCGAGTCGATTGACGATCCCCAGTGAAGCCGACAATACATCAGTTGCGTGCTTATGCGATATCGCATTCCCTCTTCCGTCCTACGACTTTGCGAGCAGCGGTTGATCGCCTCGGGTTTGTACAGGCCGATCCAATTAGAGCGCCAGCCAGGGCCCACGACTTAATTCTTCGCCATCGAGTGAGCGATTATCGCGCCGGTGACCTCGAGCGGCATTACGCCGAGCTGGAGCTGGAGGAGGATTTTCTGTATGCGTACGGCTTTCTCACCAAAGCCCTGTGGCTGGTGGTACGTCGTAGAACGTTTACTGGCTTACCGGAGTTTGAGAAGAAGGTACTGACAGTGGTTCGTCGCCAGGACTTAACTCATCCGAAAGATCTCGTAAAACTCTTTGGGAGTGAGCGAAGAACAAACAACTGGGGCGGCTATTCGAGGGCCACAAAGCTGGCACTTGAAGACCTGCACGAACGTGGCCTGGTGAGAATTGCCGGCCGTGAAAATGGAATTCGGATTTATCAAGCGGCACGCCTTCCCAGTGAACGCCTATCCGAGAGGGAGCGTTTGCGCAGGTTGCTGTTGGCAGTAGTTGATATTTTGGCGCCGGTCTCTGAGAGAACTCTTCGAGAGGCGGTTCGACCAATGCGCCATCTGCTCGCGGCCTATCCACAGGTGCTCGACAGCCTGGTTTCTTCCGGAGCGCTAAAGAAAGAAGTGCTCGACAAAGTCAGCTATCTATTGCCCGGGCAGAAAAAGAGTCGCGTCGAACGCGAGCCAAGCGTTCGGTTCCTTGCTCCGTTTGATCCGCTGGTCTGGGATCGGCGACGCTTTGAACATTTCTGGGGATGGCCTTATCGCTTCGAGGCCTACGTACCGCCGGCCAAGCGACTGCGCGGATATTATGCGATGCCACTGCTTTGGGGAGAGACTGTGGTGGGCTGGGCAAACGTAAGCGTGGCTGGAGGAGATTTGAACGTCGAGCTTGGCTTTGTTGAAAAACGTCCCCGAGAGAAACAATTCAGGTTAGAACTCGATGTGGAAATCGCTCGCATTCAAACATTTCTCAACTTGAAGAAAAGACCGTAAGTCAGTTTGAGCTAATGCAGTGGGTTTCGACGCGTAGCGTCGGCCTGAGTTTAGCCCGGCGTCTTAACGCCGGGTCCTCCAATTACGACAAACCTCGTCGCGTAGCGACGGCTGATAGATCGTAAATTCAGGCGTCGCTACACGACGCGATGAATCGATACGAACTTTCCCGGCTTTGAAAAGCCGGGCTAAACTCACGCCGACGCTACGCGTCGAGAGCACTCTTTCAAAAACAACCGATCCACTAACAAGTTCCCCCGGTGTTGCGAGTATAGACTTCGTTTTATTTTCCTTTGAATACCGGTTTTCGCTTCTCGAGGAAGGCGCTAACCCCTTCGTTCTTGTCTTCCGTCGAAAAGCAGAGCGCAAAGAGATCGACTTCACGGCGCAGGCCCTCATCGAGATTGGAACGCGACGCAAGTTTCACGGCTTCCTTGGCCAGACTCAACGCAATCGGACTCTTCTCGGCGATCCGATTCGCAATCTCCATCGTCTTTGCTTCCAACTGATCCGCCGGGACTACCGTGTTCACCAGTCCAATGGCATGGGCACTCTTCGCGTCGATGATATCGCCCGTCAGGATCAACTCCATCGCCTTCCCTTCGCCGACGAGTCGAGTCAAACGCTGTGTGCCGCCGCCTCCCGGAATAATGCCGAGATTGATTTCGGGCTGGCCGAATGAGGCGGTCTCACTGGCGATACGCAAATCGCAAGCAAGCGCCAGCTCACAACCGCCGCCCAGGCAATAGCCGTTGATCATCGCGATGATCGGCTTCGGAAAGGTATCGATAGCGGTAAACAGCGATCGCGCCGTCATCACATCGCGCTGCATCATCGCCGTGCGGCCGGCAAACTCGGCAATATCAGCGCCGGCGATAAAAGCTTTGTCGCCCGCGCCGGTGATAACCACAACGCCCACCGACGCATCGTTGCGCAGTTCCTCGAGCAGTGCCGCGCCTTCCTCGCGTGTCTTGATGTTCAGGGCATTTCTCTTGTCAGGACGATTAATCGTGATGAGGGTGACGCGACCGCGTCGTTCGACCAGGAGCGTTTCATAAGCTTGCGGCATTGCTTGCGACATCTATTTTCTCTCCAGAAAAGTTGTTCGTAGTTTCGGAAGAATCCTAAGCGTTGCTCCGGCAATCGTCAAAGTCAGGAGGCAGGAGCAGGAGGCAGGAGCAGGAGGCAGACGGCAGGAGGCAGACGGCAGGTTGAAATCCCAGAAGCTATGACTAGAGCGCCACGTGATCAGAGGGTGTAAATAGTTTTGTGTAAATGGTCATCGAGCAGCTAACCGGTTAAGGTTAGGCGAGGAGAAGAGATGACCATAGACAATGAGCTGATTGACAATCTGCTGAAAGACTACAAGAAGCCCGAGGATTTGCTTGGCGAGGAAGGGCTGCTGAAGCAACTGACTAAGCGGTTGCTGGAGCGGGCGATGGCCGCCGAGCTGACCGAGCACGTCGGCTATGAGAAGCACGACGCGGCCGGCCACAAGAGCGGCAACTCGCGCAACGGTACGTCGGCCAAGACGCTCAAAGGGAGCTTTGGCACGATGCCCATCGAAGTACCGCGGGATCGCAATGGCACCTTCGAGCCGCAGATCATTGAGAAGCACCAGACGCGCTTCACCGGATTCGACGCGAACATCATTTCGCTTTACGCACGGGGATTATCAACCCGAGAGATCCAGCAGCACCTGGAAGAGATCTACCACGTAGAAGTATCGCCGGCCTTGATCTCGAGTGTGACGGATGCGGTGATTGATGAGGTCAAGAGTTGGCAGAACCGGCAACTCGAGGCGGTCTACCCGATCGTCTTTCTGGACGCTATCCAGTTCAAAGTGCGTGATGGTGGGCACGTCCGGAACAAAGCGATTTATCTGGCGATTGGCATCACGGTGGGCGGGTTGAAGGAAGTGCTGGGGTTGTGGATCGCGCAGACCGAAGGCGCCAAGTTCTGGCTGCAAGTGGTGACGGAGTTAAAGAACCGGGGCGTAAACGACATCTTCATCGCCTGTGTGGATGGCTTGAAAGGCTTTCCGGAAGCGATTGAGACGGTCTTTCCGCAAACTGAAGTGCAGTTGTGCATTGTGCATCTGGTGCGGCACTCGCTGAACTACGTGGGCTGGAAAGAGCGCAAGGAGGTAGCTGCGGATCTGCGGACCATTTACGCTGCGGCCACCGAAGCAGAAGCGGAACAAAGACTGGCTGAGTTCAGCCTGAAGTGGGACTCGAAGTTTCCCACCATTGCCAAGTCCTGGCGCAGTAACTGGGCTCGAGTGATTCCGTTCTTCGCGCACCCGCCGGAGATTCGGAAAGTGATTTATACCACCAACGCCATCGAGTCGCTGAACATGTCACTGCGCAAAGTTACGAAAGCGCGCGGTTCATTTCCCAGCGATGAGGCGGTTTTCAAACTGTTGTACCTGGCGCTGCGCAACATCGCAAAAAAGTGGACCATGCCGCTGGTCGGCTGGAAGGCAGCGCTCAACCGTTTTGCCATCGTCTACGAAAACCGCTTGCCGGTTGACTAATCACGAGCCGAGCGACGAAATGAAACAGCCAAACGAAAACCGGGCTATGGAAACCGTGGAAAAACAAACTGCGTTTTCCCACCGTTCCCACAGCCCCTACTGCTGCTGAAAAATCAAATGAAGCAGCCGACCCTAAACAACAGACGATCGTTTACACAAAATATTTGACGCTACCCGTGATCATCCCCCGCTCCTGCCTCCTGCCTCCTGCCTCCTGCCTCCTGCTCCTGCCTCCTGCTCCTGCCTCCTGCCTCCTGCCTCCTGCTCCTGCCTCCTGCCTCCTGCTCCTGCCTCCTGCTCCTGCCTCCTGCCTCGGCGGTTCAGTCCACACGCACTTCATATCCCTGTCGCAAACCCAGCACATACTTTTCCCACTTCGTTTTGAACGCATCCATGTCGGCTTCGGCCAGGATCTTCTGAAGCGTGCGGTAGCCGCCGGGGTCTTCTTTCTGCCTGGCATGAAACTCCTGATAAAACTTTACCAGCAAACCTTTTTCCTGCAGGTAGTAGCAAAGGTAACGCGCCTGCGCGTAGTTGACGCCTTTGTCTTCATTGTAGAAAGCGTTCTCATCCATCTCCGTCAGTTCCTTGAATGACGAGACTGTTTTCGATCGTATGGCCCGCTGCAGCCCGGGTAGACGCCAGTTAGTGAATCCATGAATGTGCCCGTTGGCATCGCCACATTGTTCATATAGTGAACCCAT
>JBOGOP010000043.1:0-28361 GCA_050747225.1 Pyrinomonadaceae bacterium | reverse complement strand
GTATGCGATCAAGAAGGGCCTGGTAAATATTGACAGGTAAGGGGCCCCAAGCAATGCGTTCGGAGATTCGCACAAGTAATAGACTACAGAAACTGATCGAAGAAAAGGGAAAGGACCGTTTTCCCAAACCGGAACTGGTGCCCCGCCGGGCGGAGATCAGTAGAAAGCCCCTCCGCGTTTTGATCGCCGATGACCAGGTGTTGGTGCGCGCCGGCATTTGCGAGTTAGTTAAACTGCTTCCCGGTGTCAAAGTAGTCGCTCAGGCGAGCGATGGGCGCGAGGCGCTCCAATTTATCGATGCGCACGATCCGGACATAGTCATCATGGACACTTCAATGCCGGGGATGAATGGTCTGGAAGCAACTGTTCTGGCAAAAAAACAGTTTCCCCTCGTGAAGATCATTATCCTGTCTGAACATTCAAGTGAAGAACTTGTGTTTCGCGCCCTTCACTCAGGCGCCGAAGGATTGGTTCTGAAGAACGACTCCGTTGAGGATCTCTACTTAGCGATCAAATCAGTTGCGCAGGGCGATGAGCATCTCAGCCCGAAGGTGACCAGGAAAGTTGTCCTGGGTTATCTTGAAGGTCAATCGACGGGAGAGGCGCCGGCAAAACTGTCGCCCCGACAACGTGAAATATTGCTATTAATCGCGGAAGGGAAAGCCACCAAAGAAATCGCGAGTCTCCTCAAGGTCAGTGTCAACACCGTGAAAACGCACCGGCTGAAACTTATGGAGAAACTCGGCGCGCACGAAATCACTGGCCTGGTCCGGTATGCGGCCAAATTAGGATTGTTAAGATCTCCTATCGTTTACCTATCATTCTTGCCCTCGCTGCTCACCCAAATCTCGTAGGCGAACGCTCTTTAGCTCACCTGTTAACCCTTGTAAAAATCACCCATCAAACGGATTGTTTGGTGATTTGCCTTCTTGTACTCTGAGTACGCCAGCGATCACAAAAGTTAGTCAAAGTTTTCTGCTTTCCGTGTTGTGACTGCCAGGGAAAAGCGTGCGGCAAACCGACGAAGACGAAAGGGATACCCATGCTGCCCCAGGCCCCGTCCTCAAAACCAGAAGCTGAATCTATCGACCTTACCAAGTTATTGTCGGGCAAGATCGTGGGCCAATCCCAGGCAATGAGCGCAATTGTGCCCTACGTCTACATGTACCAATCAGGCCTGGCGCCTGAAGGCCGGCCGGCGGCGATCTTCCTGCTGCTTGGGCCCACCGGCACAGGCAAGACCAAAACCGTTGAAGCAATCGCAGAGTTGTTGCACGGGAGCGAAAAAAAACTTCTAAAGATCGATTGTGGTGAATTTCAAATGGATCACGAGACGGCCAAACTCGTTGGGGCCCCTCCTGGATACCTGGGACATCGTGAAACTGTCCCGCTTCTCACCCAACAGCAGCTGACTGACGCAACCAGCGAAGGCTGCGATCTGGCCCTGGTTCTCTTTGACGAAATCGAGAAGGCTGCTCCTTCAATTACCAGCCTGCTACTCGGAATCCTGGACAAGGGGATCCTGCGACTCGGCGATAACAGCGTAGTCAATTTTGAAAAAAGTCTGATCTTCTTTACCAGCAACCTGGGCGCGCGCGAGATGTTGAAGGAGATCAATCCGCATATCGGTTTTCAGGGAGGTTCCTCCAAAGCACCAGTCGATCTGACAAACAAAATCGAAGCCATTGGCCTTGGCGCGGTGAAAAAGAAGTTCTCGCCGGAATTTGTTAACCGCATTGATGCGGTGGTGACCTACCGGCCACTCGACACTGAAGCGCTCGAGATGATTCTGGATCACGACGTCCGCAACTTGCAGAAGCATGTGAACTCCCGGCTCGGTGAGCGCTGCTTCCAGATCGAAGTGCTACCTGAAAGCAGGCAGTTTCTGCTGCAAAAAGGTGTGAGTCAGGAATATGGCGCCCGAGAACTCAAGCGAACGGTCCATCGCGAGTTAACCCAACCTCTGGCAACGATGGTGGCGCGCAGCGAAATAGGACCCGGATCAATGGTTCGTGTCGGCTTCGATCCAGATCGCCAGACGCTGGTGATTACCGCAGATTCAACCTCAGTGAAAGCGGCGCCGCCGCGACCTTCAATATTGATCGCCGACGACAATCGCGACTTGCTTCTATTCATGGCCAGCGAGATGCGCGACGAAGGCTGGGAAATGCTCACAGCCGAATCCGCAGCCAATGCGCGCGAGTTATTCCGCCGCTGCAAGCCTGACACCGTCTTGCTCGACTATTTGCTCGGTGAAGATGACGGGTTGAAGTTGGCAATTGAATTTCACGCACAGTCGAGCGCCACCCAGATCATCATGATGACCGGAGGTGGGCTCTCACAGGAAGAGCTCACGCTCTGTGAGAAGAATGAGTTTCCCATTCTGTACAAACCTTTTCTGACCGAAGATGTGTTGAGGTTTCTTCGCGGACGTCTAAACGCCGGCGCCGCCAACAACACTGCCGGGACACAGACAGTCGAAACGAGCGCCGCAAAGATTTAGCGAAATCGCGTGAGCCCCTCAGGGAGGCATGCGCGCAGGAAGAAGGACGCCGTCTTTGGGGCGAGAGAGGCGTCCTTCTTCCAGAAAACAGTTTGACCGACGGTGAATTGACACAGGCTCCTCCTTGGCAACTCCAAGGGCAGCGACCGCCCGACCCGCGACGATCGCAATTTAGGGAAGGCGGGTTGCTTGTTTGAAATAGAAGGAGATCGACCATGACAACCAATTACGCCATTGAGACAGTAAGTGCGGCGATTCAGAAACATCTGACCAATCTTGACCTTGTTCCGCCAACAAAGGAATCAGCACTGCTGGCGAATGAAATCACGGAAGTTGTGTGGACCGAATTGAACTATGTCGGTTTGAGCCGGGAAACTCTGGAGAATTTCTTTGCGGCCAGCAACAAGGCCAGGGCCCAGGGGAAGATGTGAACGTTTCCTGGAGAAGCTGCTCTTTAACGCCCGCGAATGCAGTATCTCCAACCTATAGGCAGCGATGCCGAACGGACTAGACATAGGCTTTGTCCCTACGGAGGGGCATACAAAAGAAGGGCGTTGCATTGGGGCGAATGCGGCGTCCTTCTCCCCCAATTTCATAGCTCGCAGAAACGCTCTGAAAAACCTGTTGTGGCAGAAACATGAGGGCCAAAGCCAAGAGCACAGCGTGACCAATACAGAGGACATCGATTCGCCTCCGATGTACCTGAACGACGTTGTTCCCAACCGGGAACGACCGAAAGGGGGGCGTGGCATTGGGGCGAATGCGCGTCCTTCTTTCATTTGCAACCTATGCGCGGAGGTTTACCAACAGGCGGGGTAATCAGAAAGGGCACAACTGTTGCCAAAGTGACGGCGGAAAACCTCGGCAGTATGTCTCGCCACTGCTCTTTTTGCCCCTTATCCGGATTTATTTAGACACCTGCGAAACGACATCGGAAGGCCCATCTATCGCTTCAGCCGAGAAGTGTGGCAATACGCCCAGCCATTTTCCCCGTAGTGGACAAAAATCCACGGAGTGACTTTCTGCAAACGATTCGCCCGAAGGAATAGAGGAAATGTCCAATAATCTTTTTGACAGTTCGATTCTGAGAAGCACGCAAGACTCACTGGACTTCATTACCAGCGTGCTGCAATCGTCGACTGAATATTCCATCATCGGCAAGGGTCTGGACGGCACGATTCTCTTGTGGAACGAAGGCGCGCGCCGCCTCTATGGCTATGAGCCGGATGAAGTGGTCGGCAGAGCCAACGCCGACATCCTGCACACTCCCGAAGACGTGGCCACCGGCAAGCCCGAAGAAATCCGCGAAACGGCGCTCCGCGAAGGCGCCTGGGAAGGGTCCATCGAGCGCCTGCGCAAGGATGGACGGCGCTTCATGGCGCGCGTGGTGATGACGCCGCGGTACGACGCTTCCGGAAAACAGCTCGGTTTCCTGCTCATCTCCAAAGACATCACCAACGACCTGCGGTTCACTGAAGAAATTCGCAAGGCCAAACTTTTCGATAGTCAAATCGTCGGCAACGCCCAGGAGGCCGTCGATTTCATTACCAACATCCTCGAGTCATCAACCGAGTATTCGATCATCGGTAAAGACCTCGAAGGAAAAATTCTGCTGTGGAACGAAGGTGCCCGCCGCCTTTATGGCTATGAACCGGAAGAAGTAGTCGGTAAGGCAAACTCGTCAATCCTGCACACGCCCGAGGACGTCAAAGCCGGCAAGCCGAGGCAGATTCTGGAAGCCGCACTGAAGGATGGCAAGTGGGAAGGCACCATTAGCCGGGTGCGCAAGAACGGCGAGCACTTCACCGCGCGCATGGTGCTGACGCCGCGGCGCGATGCCGAAGGCCACGTCATCGGTTTTCTGCTGATCTCGAAAGACATCTCCGACGAAATTCGCCTGACTGAAGAGTTGCAAGCGACGCAGCTCTACACCCGTTCGCTAATCGAATCAAACATCGACGCGTTGATGACTACCGATCCGGTCGGAATCATTACGGACGTTAACCAGCAGATGGAGTTGCTGACAGGCCATGCGCGCGAGGAGTTGATCGGCTCGGCATTCAAGAACTATTTCACTGATCCAAAGCGTGCTGAAGAAGGCATCAAGCTGGCGCTGCAAAAAGGACGTGTCACCAATTACGAGCTTACCGCGATTTCCAAAGACGGCCGCACCACGGTCGTTTCGTACAATGCTACCACCTTCCGCGATGCGGTTGGCAAACTTCAGGGTGTGTTTGCCGCCGCTCGCGATATCACCGAGCAGAAAAAACTCGAACAACAACTGCGCGATTCCGAAAGTTACAACCGCGGCCTGATCGAAGCTTCAGTTGACGGTCTGATTACTGCCGATCCTTCGGCAACCATCACGGACGTTAACGAGCAGATGTGCCGCATGACCGGCTACACGCGCGAGGAATTGATTGGCACACCATTCGCCGATTACTTCGTGCAGCCCGAACGCGCGCTCGCCGGCGTCAATGAAACTTTTGAGAAGGGCGTGGTCACTGACTATGTGCTGACGATGGCGCCGCGCAAAGGCCAGCATCTCCAGGTTTCGTTCAATGCTTCAATTTTCCGCGATCAATCCGGCGATGTGCGCGGCATTTTCGCTTCGGCGCGCGATATTACTGAGCAGGCGCAACTGCAATCGCAGCTTTCCGAAGAACGTGCTTACAACCGCGGCCTGATTGAAGCTTCACTTGATGGCCTAATCACCGTCGACCCCACCATGGCCATCACCGACGTCAACGAAACCATGTGCCGCATGTCGGGCTACAGTCGCGAGCAACTAATTGGCTCGCCATTTCCCGAATACTTTACAAGTCCCAAGTACGCAGCCTCAGGCGTCCGGCTCACGCTCGACAAGGGTGAGGTTACCAACTACGAGCTAACTTTACGCCGCGCTGACGAGCAGGAAATTCTCGTTTCATTTAATGCAGCCATCTTTAAAGACCAGGCCGGGAAGGTGCGCGGAATCTTTGCCTCCGCGCGCGACGTCACCGATCAGGCGCAACTGCAATCGCAGCTCGCCGAAGAGCGCGCTTATAACCGCGGGCTGATCGAAGCCTCAGTCGACGGTCTGGTAACTGTCGACGAAAACATGGCCATCACCGACGTTAACGAGACGATGTGCCGCATGGTCGGTCGCCCGCGCCGCCAGTTGGTTGGCTCTTTGTTTTCCAGCTATTTCACCGAACCGGAGAAAGCCGCGGATGGCGTGCGTCTGACTTTCCGCGAAGGGTCGGCGCGCAATTACGTCCTGACCCTACAGGCTGCCGACGGCCGCCACCTGCCGGTCTCATTTAACGCCGCGGTTTTCAAAGACACGGCCGGAAACGTGCGCGGCATCTTTGCTTCGGCACGCGACATTGCCGATCAGAAAGCGCTCGAAAGTCAGCTGCAAGCTTCGCAGTTCTATACTCGCTCGCTAATCGAGTCAAACATCGACGCGCTGATGACGACCGACGCGCTGGGAATCATCACCGACGTTAACCAGCAAATGGAAACGCTAACCGGCCATACGCGCGAAGAGTTAATCGGCAGTCCCTTCAAACAATACTTCACCGACCCCGACCGGGCGGAAAATGGCATTAGTCTGGTGGTACGTGAAGGTCGCGTAACGAATTACGAACTCACTGCACGGGCCAAAGACAATAGCGAGACCGTGGTCAGTTACAACGCCACCACCTTCTACGATCAAACCGGCAAGCTGCAGGGCGTGTTTGCCGCCGCTCGAGAAATCACGCAGCAAAAGAAACTGGAAGAGCAATTGCGCGAGTCGCAGGATTATAACCGCGGGCTGATCGAATCGTCCGTGGACGGCCTGATCACAGTAGATGCGGTGGGCACAATTAGCGACGTAAACGATCGTATGTGCCAAATGACCGGCTACACGCGCACGGAACTTATCGGCACTCCTTTCGCCGATTACTTCACCCAGCCGGACCTGGCGCGGAAGGGTGTCGAGCAAACATTTGAAGTCGGTTATGTAACCGAATATGCCTTGACGCTCGTTTCGCGCACGCGCCGCCAACTGCAAGTTTCATTCAACGCTTCCGTATTCCGCGATCCAGCGGGCAACGTCAAAGGCATCTTTGCTTCAGCGCGCGACATTACGGACCGCGTCCGCCTCGAAGAGCAGTTGCGCGAACAACAGTCGTACCTGCGCGGCCTGATCGAGTCTTCGGTTGACGGCCTGATCACCGTCGATCCGGATGGGTTCATCACCGACGTCAACGAACAGATGTGCCGCATGACGGGCTACGCTCGCGACGAGCTAATCGGATCGGCGTTCAAGCGGTATTTCACTGAACCCGATCGCGCCGATGCCGGCGTCAAACGCACCTTCGCGGAAGGGGTGGTGACAAACTATGAACTGGTACTGCTATCAAAACTGGGACGCAAGGCGACGGTTTCGTTTAACGCCTCAGTATTCCGCGCGGTCGATGGCGGCATGCAGGGAATTTTCGCTTCCGCGCGCGACATTTCTGAACAGGCCCGGTTGCAAACACAGCTCGTCGAGCAACAAGCTTATAACCGTTCGCTGATCGAAGCCTCACCTGACGCGCAGTTTGCTATCGCGCCCGATGGCGCCATCACGGACGTTAATGAAGAAGCAACCCGGCTGACCGGCTACTCGCGCAAGCATCTCGTCAACTCCCGCTTCTCGGATTATTTCACCGATCCGGAGCGCGCGCGCGCCGGAGTGTTAGAAACACTGAATGAGCGGCGGGTTATCGGCTATGAGTTGAATTTAATTACGCGTTATGGCCGCCGCATCACGGTGTCATTCAACGCCGGAGTATTTACTGATGCGAACGGCAATCCACTCGGCATCCTGGCAGCGGCGCGCGACGCGACCGGACAGAAGGAATTGGAAGAACAACTGCGCGCTTCACAGCTCTATACGCGCAGCCTAATCGAATCAAACATTGACGCGCTGATGACGACTGACCCGCTCGGCATCATCACCGACGTCAATCAGCAGATGGAGACGTTGACGGGCCACACTCGCGAAGAGCTGGTTGGCGCGCCATTCAAAGAGTACTTCACGGATCAGGTACGCGCTGAAGACGGTATCCGTTCGGTGCTGCGCGAAGGACGCGTCACCAACTACGAGCTGACCGCACGCGCGAAAGACGGTCTGGAAACGGTCGTCAGCTACAACGCCACCACCTTCAACGATCAATCAGGCAATTTGCAGGGCGTGTTTGCCGCCGCGCGCGACGTCACCGAGCGCAAGCGCTTCGAACAAACGCTGCAGGAGAAGAACCTCGAACTGGAAAGCGCGAACCTCGCCAAGGACCGCTTCCTGGCCAGCATGAGTCATGAACTGCGCACGCCGTTGAACGCCATCATCGGCTTTACCGGTACGCTCTTGATGGAACTGCCAGGACCGCTCACTAGCGATCAGAACCACCAGCTCTCGACCGTGCAGACCAGCGCCAAGCATCTGTTGTCGCTGATCAACGACCTGCTGGATCTCGCCAAGATCGACTCGGGCAAAGTCGAGATCAAGTACGAGCCAATCGTTTGCCAAAGTGTAGTTGAAGAAGTTGCGGCAGCGCTCCGGCCTTTGGCTGAAAACAAAGGCCTGGAGTTCAAGGTGAAAGCGCCTAAGGGCAGCCTGCGCGTGGAATCGGATCGGCGGATCCTGAGTCAGATTCTGATCAACCTGGCCAACAACGCGATCAAATTTACGGACAAGGGGCAAGTCCAGATCGAACTCAGCAGCCGCCCGGTGAATGGACATTCGCTGGCATTGATCGAGATTACTGACACCGGCATCGGCATTCGTCCGGCAGACAAAGAAAAACTCTTCCAGGCATTTCAACAAGTGGATGTCGACCATCGCGGTGAAGGCACGGGCCTTGGTCTTTATCTCAGCCAGAAGCTGGCGGTGCTGATCAAGGGAAGCATTGAACTGGAAAGTGAATACGGCAAAGGAAGCACGTTCCGACTGGTGATACCGAAAGATTAGAAATGATGATGGCTAGCCCGGACATGAAGACTTCTACTGCGCGAACTTGCTTCCTGATCACAAAGGGCTCAAGTATCGCGGCAATAGTCGTTGGCCTGTTGGTGCTTGGCGCCTGGTTGTTTGATGTCAACGCACCAAAAAGCGTTTTGCCGGGCGAATCAACCACGAAGGCCAACACGGCGCTGTGTTTCGCGCTGATTGGCCTGGCGCTTTGGTTATTGTGCAATTACATTGCCGAGGATATCGCTGCGGGCAAACCGGAAAGGAAGCTGGCCCAGGCCGTAGCCGAGGGACGCTCCCAGGACGAACTCTGGCGGTTACACAAAGACGGTTCGCGTCTAGTTGAGCTGGAAAGTGTCTTCGGACAAGGCAGCACATTTCGTTTGGTTATTCCGGACAAGATTAATGGAGGCCTGGCATGAGCGCCCGCGTACTGGTAATCGAAGACAATCCGGCCAGCCTCGACCTGATGGTCTACCTGCTGAGGGCATTTGGCCATACGCCGTTGCTGGCCCGCGATGGCTTGCAGGGCATTGAAGTCGCGCGCACGGAAACGCCCGATCTGATTCTTTGCGACATTCAGTTGCCCGGCGCAGATGGCATCGAGGTCTGCAAAACACTCAAGCAGGATTCGAATACGCGCACTATTACCCTCGTCGCCGTTACTGCCTATGCGATGGTGGGCGATCGCGAAAAACTCTTAGCCCACGGCTTCAATGGTTACCTCAGCAAGCCAATTAATCCGCAAACCTTCATGGAACAATTGGCGCCATATCTGGCCAAAACAAAAATGCCAAGGACGAACCATTTGGCCGGCGCCGAAAGGGTAGCGCCGATCCAAACAAGCGGAACGATTCTCGTCGTTGACAATTCGCCCGTAAACATCAGCCTGTCGCGGAGCATCCTCGAACCGTTTGGTTACCAGATCATCGAAGCTAAAAGCGCGGACGAGGCGCTCGAAGTGTTGCGCAAACAAACCCCGGATCTAATCCTTTCGGATCTCCATATGCCAAAGAAAGACGGTTTTGATTTCATCACCGCAGTCAAGGCCGATGCGGAACTGAAAGACATTCCTTTCATGTTTATCTCCTCAACGTTGTGGGCGGAACGGGAGCGCGAGCACGGCCTGGCCCTGGGCGCCACAAAATTTGTTGTGCGTCCGATCGAACCGCAGGCACTGATTAGCGAAATCGAAGCCTGCCGGCGAAAAGCAAAGGTAGCCTGAATCTATGTCCTCTATTCTCACCGTTGACGATCACGCCCTAAACCGCCAGTTCCCGGTATCGCTGCCGGGTTACCAGGGCCATAGGGTTTTTGAAACCGCCGACGGCGAAGAGGCGTTGGGTCTAATGCGCCAGCGGCATCTCGATTTGTTGATCGGCGACATGAAGATGCCGAAAATGGATGGCCTCGAATTTGTTGCCTGGTTGCGTCAGGAAAGAGCAATTGCCGAGGTGCTGGAACGCACGCGCAACATCGCTTCCCTTTCCTGCACGCCGGTGATCGTAGTCAGCGCCCGCGACGTGGAGAAAAACAAAGAACGCGCACCGCAAGCAGGCGCCGAAGCCTACTTTCAAAAACCGGTCGACAACGCCGAACTCTTGAAATCCATTCAGGAGGCATTGCTGAAGTAAGACCAATGGCGAAGATTCTCATCATTGATGATCGTCCGCTAAACCGGCAGTTTCTAACCACGCTGCTCGCTTATAAGCAGCACGAATTGTTCGAAGCTTCGGATGGCGCGGAAGGTATCCGGGTCGCGTGGGAACAGCGGCCCGACTTGATCATCAGCGACGTACTGATGCCGACCATGGACGGCTATGAATTCGTCCGCCGCCTGCGGGAGGAACCACACATCGCCAAGACGCCAGTTATCTTCAGCACCGCCCACTACCTGAGCCGCGAGTCACAAGCCCTCGCCGAAAAGTGCGGCGTAACTTCAATCATTTATAAACCATGTGAACCGCAAGTGGTGCTCGAAGTCGTCGCAGGAGCGTTGCGCGGGAAAGAACCAACGCCGGTGAAGGCGCTGCGAGAAGAACTGGATCGTGATCATATTCAGGTGATGACAGACCAGCTGGCGCTTAAGGCTGATCAACTACGCGACACAAATGCGAAGTTGACTGCGCTGATCGAGCTTAGTACCGAGCTAACTAAGGAACGCGATCCGATAAAGCTGCTCGGCCGTTACTGTTCAGTCGTGCGCGAAGTGATCGGCTCACAATGGAGCATGGTGGCGCTGCTTGATCGCGAACGAAAAACAGTAGAACACCTCGCCGTGATCGGGTTGGAGTTGGAGGACACTCTAGCCTTGCGAGCCGCATTAGTGGAAACGGGCGCCTTTGCCACGCTGTTGAAAAACGGCCAGCCGATCTGCCTGAGTGCTGTCACTTCCGAGCCGGCGGAACTGGAACTCCCCGCACTATTGCCACGCGCCGCATCGCTCCTAATTACACCCTTCACCATTCGCGGACAGGTTCATGGCTGGATTTGTCTGGCCGGCAAACTCGGCCTCGATGCTTTTAGTGAACAGGACGAGCGACTGGCCATGGCGTTGGCGACCAAGATGGCCATCGCTTACGACAATGCGTTGTTATACAGCGAAACTGCGACCTACACGGCCAAGTTGGAAGCAGAGATTGCGCAGCGCGTTAGAGCCGAGTGCGAATTGAGCGAAAACCGCGCTCGGTTGGCGGGAATCATTGAATCGGCAATGGATTCCATCATCACGATCGACGAGGAGCAGCACATCACTCTCTTCAATCGCGCCGCGGAGAAGATGTTTCGCTGTAGTGCTGCTGAAGCCCTCGGGCAGGAAATCTCACGCTTTATTCCGGAGCGGTTCCGTCCGGACCATACGGTCCATATTCGTGGTTTTGGCAAGACCGGCGCGACCACGCGCGCTATGTCAGGCGCGCGAACCGTCTGCGGTCTCCGCGTAGATGGTGAAGAGTTTCCACTGGAAGCTTCCATCTCTCAGATCGATGTTACCGGTCAGAAATTCTACACGGTCATCATGCGTGACATCACCGAGCGGATGCAGGCCGAGGCGAAGTTGCGGCAAAGTCAGGAACAGCTCAGCCGCATAATCGAAACGGTGCCTGGGATGATTGCATCATTCCGGCTGCGGCCAGACGGGACGAGCTGCGTCCCGTTTGCTAATGCGCGGATCCAAGAGTTTTTTGGAGCAGAGGTGCGCGTTGAGGATCTGGCGCTGGGTGCCTCTCCGATCTTCGCCGCGATTCATCCTGACGATGTGGGTCAGGTCCAGGCGACGAACGCGGAATCCGCCCGCAAGCTCCAGCCATGGAAGACTGAATTCCGGGTCCGGCATCCCCAAAGAGGCGAAATCTACGTCGCGGCACATTCCATTCCCACCCGAGAGACAGACGGCGGCACGCTGTGGCAGGGCATTCTGGTGGACATAACCGGCCGCAAGCAGGCCGACGAGGCTTTGCGCAACAAATCCGAAGAACTGGCGGCGATGACACAGCAACTTTGGCAAGCGTCGAAGCTGGCTACGATGGGCGAACTCGCCGCCAGCATCGCGCATGAGTTGAATAACCCGCTCGCAACTGTGAGCCTGCACGTTGAGAACCTGATGATGCAATTGCCCCAGGACGACGAAAAGCGCCGCCCGCTGCAGGTGGTTACAAAAGAAGTGGAACGAATGGCGAATTTGGTCAATAACCTGCTCCAGTTTAGCCGCCGTAGTCATCGCCAGGTGTCAACCGTTGAAGTCAGCGAAGAGATCGTCAACTCAGTTGAGTTCATTTCTTATCACTTACGCTCGCGAAGAATTGAAGTGGTGCGTAAGTTTACCGATTCCCTGCCGACCATTCAGGCGGATCGCCAGCAGTTGCGCCAACTGTTTTTGAATCTGCTGACCAATGCCTGCGACGCAATGACCGAGGGCGGCACGTTAATCGTGCGGGCCACGCCGGGTTTCCTCGAGGATGCCGAGGCAGTAGTAATTGAGTTTGCGGACAGTGGCGAAGGCATAACGCCAACGAACCTCGAAAAAATCTGGGAACCATTCTTTACGACTAAGCCCGAAGGTAAAGGGACCGGTCTTGGTCTGGCTATCTGTCGCCGCATCGTCGAAGAACATGGAGGCAGCGTCACACTCGCAAGCAAACCCGGTGAGGGAACGACGGTGAAAATGGTTTTCCCAACTACCGGCAGTCAGTACGAGAAAAGACAAACGAAGATAAATGGGCAGGAGATTTTCTAAGAGCCGCAAAGGAAAGTGAATCATGATTGAAGAGACGAGGAACGCGCCGGCTGAGTTGCTGGACTCCGAGATGAGTTTTCGGATTCTGGTTCAGAACCTGAAGGACTACGCGCTTTACATGCTCGACCCGGACGGGCGAGTGATTTCATGGAACGAAGGAGCAGAACAGCCGGGCACATGGTCTGGAGAGGTAGTCGCAAAGGTGCATAACCTATCGGCGCGTGCACCTGAAGAGGTTGTTCCTACGGAGGAACACACGCAAGAAGGGCGCTGCATTGGGGCGAATGCCGCGTCCTTCTTACACTTTTTGATTCGTGAACGCAGGTCCCCCTCCTCCCTTATCTTGCGACCTCAACCTACGAACGCGGGAAGATAGAAGATGAGATCGCAACGGTTTTCTATGTCTAACCTGGCTATCAGGTACCGGCTGCCAGTCTTGATCGGCATACTGTTGGCTGCAATCATTGTGGCCTCAACCTGGACTGCGTATCGCGCTGTGCGGGAGTCTGCGTTCCAACTAGGGCGCGAGCGCCTCGCGAGCTTGACGGAACAGTTAGCGAGTCTGTCCCAGCAATCCTCGGTAGCGCTTCTTACCAAGACCACTGTTGTTGCCAACGATCCCACAATTCGTAGTTTCCTCAAGAATCCTTCGCCCAACACACGAGCTTCGGCATTGTCGCTGTTGCGGCAATTTGAGCCGGCACAGGACCCAAACAGCCTGCAAGTAGAGTTGTGGAACACTGACCGTTCTCTGGCGCTCGTCATGCCCGAGGGTGCGCCACCCCAACCTGCAGATCTGGAAGCGGAATTCAATTTGGGCGCCGCCGATCCGTTTAAGACCATCGGGGCCTTGCGCCAACTCAATGATCTCATCGCTTATCCGGCGCTGGCTGCTGTCAAAGATGAGCAGGGGAAACCAATTGGATATCTCGTCCGGTGGCGGCGCGCCATACCCACTGCCAATGCGCGAAAACAGTTGAGCGACTTGCTTGGCAGTCAGGCAGCGCTTTACTACGGCAATACTACGGGAGACGTGTGGACTGACCTGGTGAAGGCGGTTGACAAGCCACCTCTGGGCTTGGCTTCGACACTGGAGGTTACGCACTACTCGCGCGAGGGAAATTCAGTAATGGCGCTGGGGCGTCCGATTGCAGGCACACCCTGGTTTGTCGTCGTCGAGCTTCCCGATCAGCTGTTTCTGGGTCAGGCGCGTCAGTTTCTGAAAAGGATGATCGCTGCGGGCGTTATCATATTCACAATAGGTTTGGCTGGAGTCTTTGCGCTTAGCCGCAGCATCACGCTCCCTCTACACGCGCTCAAAACCGATGTTTCAGCAATAACCGCCGGCGATGGTTCTCGCCTGGTTGAAGTTAAGACCGGCGACGAACTGGGCCAACTCGCCGGCGCTTTTAACCAGATGGTGACTCGGCTGCGCGACTCACAGCATGAGCTTGAGCGAAAAATCGAAGAACGGACCGCGCAACTTGAAGCCGCTCCCAGTGCGATGCTGATGGTGGACAAGAGCGGAAAAATCACGCTGGCAAACAAGCTGACTGAACAGCTTTTTGGTTACACCCGCGATGAGTTGCTCGGACAACACATCGAGATCCTAATACCGGAACGCTTCCGCAGCGCTCATCCCGGACAGCGAGAGAGTTTCTTCAAACATCCGTCTACTCGCGCTATGGGTGCGGGTCGCGATCTCTACGGTCTGCGGAGGGATGGCTCTGAAGTGCCGATAGAGATCGGACTCAATCCTCTGACAACTTCCGAAGGCGCTTTCGTTCTGGCCAGCATCATCGACATCACTGAACGCAAGCGTGCCGAAGAACGCTTTCGTCTGGTTGTCGAAGCATCTCCCAGTGCGATGCTGATGGTTAATAGCGAGGGTCGCATCACGCTGGTCAACAACCAGACTGAAACTCTCTTTGGCTACGATCGAAGCGAACTTCTCGGCCAGCCGATGGAGATACTCGTGCCTGAGCGCTACCGCGGCGGGCACCCAGGCCACCGCACTAATTTCTTTCAGCATCCCTCCACTCGCTCTATGGGTGCCGGTCGCGATCTTTATGGCCGGCGTAAAGATGGAACAGAAATGCCGATTGAGATCGGACTCAATCCGATCACTACCGACGAAGGCGCTTTCGTTCTGGCCAACATCATCGACATCACCGAACGCAAACAAGCCGAACAGAAGTTTCAGCGCGTTGTGGAATCGTCGCCAAATGCCATCGTCCTGGTTGGGGCTGAGGGAAAAATTGTTTTGGTCAACGCCCGGACCGAAAGGCTGTTCGGTTATTCACGCGAGGAGTTGATTGGTGAACCACTGGAAGTTCTCGTGCCCACGCGATTTCGAGACAAACATCCAACCCACCGCAGTGCTTTCTATTCCAGTCCCAGCACTCGCGCCATGGGGGCTGGTCGTGATCTATTCGGCCTACACAAAGACGGCCGAGAGGTCCCTATCGAAATCGGTCTCAATCCTATCGAGGCTGAAGAAGGCACTCTGGTTCTTGCTACGATCATCGACATCACTGAACGCAAACATGCTGAGGAGGAAATTCACCGACTAAACGATGAATTGGAGGTGCGCGTCATCGAGCGCACCACCCAACTTGAGGCCGCTAATAAAGAGATGGAAGCTTTCTCCTATTCTGCGTCCCACGATCTCCGCGCACCACTGCGACACCTGGCCGGATATGCCTCGCTGCTTCAAAAAAATGGTTGGAAACAACTTGATGAGAACAGCCGTCGCTATGTGAATACTATTATTGACGAGGCCAATCGCATGGGTGATCTTATTGATCACCTGCTGAACTTCTCCCGCCTCGGCCGCGCTGAACTACAGAAACGAACAGTCGATCTCGAGAAGCTGGTAGCTGAAGTAGTTGCCAAGACGGCCGTGCCTGACGGTCAACAAATCAACTGGAAAATCTCGGCATTGCCCAAGGTCCCAGGAGACCCGGCTCTGCTTCGACTTGTTTTCGACAATCTTCTTTCCAACGCTGTGAAGTTCACGCGTAAAAGAGAACAGCCGCAAGTCGAAATAGGTTGTAAGTCCACGGATCCCCACGCTGTGTTGTTTGTGAAGGACAACGGCGAAGGTTTTGACATGAGATATGTCAACAAGTTGTTTGGAGTCTTTCAGCGGTTGCACCGTGCAGACGAGTTTGAGGGCACCGGCATTGGCCTCGCAAACGTCCGAAGAATCATTGCCCGTCACGGCGGGACAACCTGGGCAGAAGGCGACGTGGGAAAAGGAGCAACTTTTTTTCTATCACTCCCCATCTAGTTTGGTTTGGAAGGACAGGGCCAAGTGGGAAGGTCCAGTTCAAATCCAAATAAGAGAAACCTCATAAGGAGCAAACACATGGCTGACATTAAACGAATTCTTCTTTGTGAAGACGACTCAAAAGACGTGGAGCTTACCCTGGTGGCGTTGGGCGAATACAACCTCGCAAACGAGGTCGATGTAGTGCGCGACGGTCAGGAAGCTCTCGACTACTTACGCCACCAGGGACAGTTTCAGATGCGTGGTGGCAACAATCCGGGAGTGGTGCTCCTGGATCTGAAGATGCCGAAAGTAGATGGTTTGGAAGTCCTGCGGCAGGTCCGCGCAGACGAGGCTCTAAAACTGATTCCGATAGTGATGCTGACCTCCTCTCGCGAGGAATGCGACATCGTCGAGAGCTACAAACTGGGAGTGAACTCCTACGTCGTGAAGCCGGTGGACTTTCATCAGTTTGTCGAAGCTATTAAGCAGGTCGGCTCTTTCTGGGCGGTAGTTAACCAACCACCACCAAGCGGGCGAGCAAACAGGATGCCGCAATGAAATAGAGACTATGCCGCACGAACTAAAAATTCTTCATCTTGAGGATGACCGCCGGGATGCGGAACTGGTACGCGAGACTCTGGCGGCCGACGGCATTATTGCGGAGGTCGAGTGCGTCGACACCGAGTCGGCTTACATTTGCGCTCTGGAACGCCAGAACTTTGATCTGATCCTCGCAGACTATGCACTGCCCTCATTTGATGGGGGTGCGGCCCTGGACATCGCTCACGCGAAGCGACCAGGAATTCCCTTCATCTTCGTATCTGGATCGCTGGGCGAAGAAGTAGCGATTGAAAGCTTGAAGAGCGGCGCGACAGACTATGTTCTCAAGAACCGCCTGCAACGACTGTCGCATGCAGTGCAGCGGGCAATAAAGGAACGGAGCGAGCGCGAAAAGCGAAAGCTGGCAAGCGAAGCCTTGCAAGCCTCAGAGTCGCGTTACCGCGAATTGTTCGAAAGTAACCCCTTGCCGATGTGGGTTTATGACCTCGAGACCCTCGCCTTTCTTGACGTTAACTCGGCTGCCATAAACCACTATGGCTACAGTCACGAAGAATTCCTCGCGATGACGATCAAGGACATTCGACCACCCGAGGATGTTCCGGCGCTGCTTGATCGCATTGCCTGGCCACCCGTAGGGGATCGGACGGGAAATTGGAGGCACCAAAAACGTGATGGCACGATAATCGACGTAGAAATAACTGCTCGTTCGATTAACTCCGACGGCAGACCCTGCGAGATTGTGCTCGCAAATGATGTTACCGAACGCAGGCGAACTGAAGAACAGTTGCGTCTTCAGGGCGCAGCCCTTGAATCTGCGGCAAACGCAGTCCTAATCACGAACCAAAAGGGAGTGATCATTTGGGTCAACCCAGCCTTTACTCAAACCACCGGTTATGCTGAGGAGGAAGTCCTTGGCAAGACCCCAAGGCTGCTCAAGTCTGGAATGCAGGAGGAGGAGTTCTACCGAGATATGTGGGACACCATCCTCTCCGGTAATGTCTGGCGCAACACCATAATAAATCGCCGCAAGGATGGCACTCTCAATCACGAAGATATGACCATAACCCCCATCCTGAACCGGGATGGGAATATCACGCACTTCATAGCCATCAAACAGGACATTACCAAGCTTCAGCAGGCGCTGGCTGACGTTCAGGAGAAGAATGCGCAGTTGGCGTCGACGACGCAGCAATTATGGCAGGCGTCGAAACTGGCCACTATGGGTGAACTGGCAGCCAGTATTGCACATGAATTAAACAATCCGTTGGCAACCATTGCCCTGCGTACAGAGGCGCTGGTGGAACAACTGTGGCAGGACGAAGAAAAACGGCACGCGCTGGAAGTGGTCCTCACAGAAGTGGATCGGATGGCAACGCTGGTGAATAACCTGCTGCAGTTCAGCCGTCGCAGTCATCGGCAAGTGTCAACCGTCGACTTGCGCGAAGAAATAACTACCTCTCTGGATTTTCTTAGTTATCACTTGCGGAATCACAAGATTGAAGCTGTTTACGAGTTCCCTGACGAATTGCCAACGGTGCAGGCGGATCGACAACAATTGCGGCAACTCTTCTTAAATCTGCTTACCAATGCCTGCGACGCTATGACAGACGGCGGCAAGTTAATCGTGCGGGCGACTCCGGGTTTCCTGGAGGGTGCCGAGGCAGTAGTAATTGAGTTTGCGGACAGTGGCGAAGGCATAACGCCAACGAACCTCGAAAAAATCTGGGAACCATTCTTTACGACTAAGCCTGAAGGTAAAGGGACCGGCCTTGGTCTGGCTATCTGTCGCCGCATCGTCGAAGAACACGGCGGCACAATCGAGATTGAGAGTCCGGCCGGATCGGGGACAACCGTTCGCATGGTGTTTCCTGCAACCGCAAACGGATCGTTCACCAATTTAAAATGATGAATAGCAGCCTGGGAAAAATCCTGATCGTCGATGACGAAGTCGAGTTGAAGAACATTCTCGTCGAGTCGTTGACTGCGCAGGGCTATGAAGCCGATGGTTTTACCGCGGGCGATTCTGCGCTTGAAGCGTTGCGGATTCAGGCATTCGATGTGCTTCTGACCGATTTGATGATGCCGGGAATCGACGGCCTCTCGCTTCTCCAGGAAGCGATGCAGATCGATCCTAACTTAATCTGCATCATGATGACCGGTCAGGGCACGATCCAGACGGCAGTCGATGCGATGAAGGTGGGCGCCTTTGATTATGTGCTGAAGCCCTTCCGACTGCAGACGATGCTGCCGGTGCTGACGCGAGCAATGAACACGCGCCACCTCCGTTTGGAGAACGTGCAGCTCCGCGAGGCCGTGGCGATTCATGAGCTCAGTGAAACAATTGCCTTCACGCTGGATCCTCAAACCGTCCTGAGCAAACTTGCCGATGGCGCTCTGGTGCAGAGCGCAGCTGACGAAGTATCGATCCTCTTACCTACCAGTGATGGCAAGGAACTTTATGTCGCTGCAGTGCGAGGGAATACGCGTGAACGGCTGTTGGGCGAGCGCGTACCCCTGCAGGAGAGCATTTCAAGTTGGGTGGCACGCGAGCGCACGCCCTTGATTCTCAACGGAGAGGTTTCTGACGAGCGCTTCGTGGCCCTTTGGCCCAGAGCCGATATTCGCTCGGCTGTCTCAGTTCCCATGCAAGTGGCGAATAAGTTGGTCGGCATTATCAATCTGAATATGACCAAACGGCTGCGTCCTTTCACCCTCGGGCAAATGAAAGCCTTAACTATCCTGGCCGGCACCGCAGCAGCGGCATTGGAGAGCGCATCGCTCTACACGAAGGTGCAAAAGGCTGAGGAGAACTATCGCTCAATTTTCGAAAATGCGGTCGAAGGTATCTTCCAGTCTACGCTCGACGGTCGATTCATAACGGCCAATCCCGCGATGGCCCGCATTCTGGGATATGAATCGCCTGATGAACTCATCGCCATGGTTACCGATATCGCGCGCCAGGTCTATGTAGACGGCGAAGTCCGCGCGAGGGCCAGCCGCTTGCAGAAAGAACTTGCGCCCCTGGAAGCCTTCGAGTTTGAGGCGTATCGCAAGAGCGGCGACAAAATTTGGTTGTCGCTCAACCGGCGGTCGGTTCGAGACGAGCAAGGCGTTGAACTCTACCACGAAGGAACCATCGAAGACATAACCGAGCGTAAGCAGGCGGATGAAAGAGTCAGGCAGAGTGAACGAAGTTTAGCCGAGGCCCAGCATTTGGCCCATATCGGGAGTTGGAACTGGGATTTGCGCGACAACGTTCTCTCCTGGTCTGATGAACACTATCGCATCCTGGGCCTCGATCCGGAGAACTTTGATCCTAGCTACGATTCAGTAGTGTCCTCATATGTGGTCCCCGAAGATCGTGAGCTGGTGGCAGCGCAGGTTGCGGCCATCCTCAAAACTCACGAGCCCTTCAGTTTCGACTTCCGAGTTCGGCGCCCGGATGGCGAAGTGCGAACCGTTCATGCGCGCGGTTATGTTCTCACTGATGAGCGCAACCAACCGTTCAGAATGTTTGGCACTGCACAGGACATAACCGAGCGCGTCAAAGCGGAAGAGGAACAAGCTCGCCTTCACGCACAAATAGAACGCGAACGCGAGCGCGTGAATAACATGGTCGCCAGCGTGCCGGGAGTAGTTTGGGAAGCGTGGGGTCAACCCAACGCAGCTACCCAGAGAATCGACTTCGTGAGTGGTTACGTCGAGAGGTTGCTTGGCTATACGGTCGAGGAATGGCTTTCGACTCCGAACTTTTGGCTTTCGCTTGTTCATCCGGATGACCGGGAAGAGGCTGCCCGTGCTGCTGCCGAAACATTCGTCACCGGCGATAGCGGGACTCAGGAGTTTCGCTGGGTAGCGAAGGACGGACGCGCAGTCTGGGTAGAATCAAACTCCGTAGTGATGAAGGATGGCGATGGGCAGCCAGTCGGAATGCGAGGCGTCACTACAGATATCAGCGAACGAAAACGGACTGAGGCGGCGTTACGCGAGAGTGAAGAGCGCTACCGCGAGCTGGTCGAAAACGCCCGTGACATCATCTACGAACACAACCTTGAAGGTAATTACACCTCGACAAACAAGGCCGGGCAGGAACTCACAGGCTACTCGCTGGCGGAAACGCTCCAGTTAAATCTGATTGACACGGTAGCACCGGAGTATTTGGACAAAGCGCGCGAGATGCTTCGCCTGAAGCTCGCCGGCGAAACCGTGACCGCCTATGAGCTGGAGATTTTGACCAAGGAAGGCAGCCGCGTCCCGGTTGAGGTGAACACACGCCTTGTCTATCAGAACGGATTCCCGGTGGGAGTCCAGGGCATCGCCCGCGATATTACCGAACGCAAGCGGCTGGAAGAGGCTTTGCGCGAAAGCGAAGAACAACTACGACAGTCCCAAAAGCTGGAAGCGATCGGCCAGCTTGCCGGTGGCGTTGCTCACGATTTTAATAATCTGCTCACGGCCATAAATGGGTACAGCGCCCTGGCGCTGCGCCGCCTGGGCGACGATCACCCCATTTCCTCCTACCTGGAAGAGATAAAAAAAGCCGGCGATCGCGCCGCCAACCTCACCCGGCAACTGCTGGCGTTTGGACGCAAACAACTTCTCCAACCGCTCGCCCTAAATCTTAACGACATAGTTGGCGACATGATCAAGCTGCTGAAGCGGCTCATCGGAGAAGATATCCAGCTCATAACCAAACCTGGAGCCAACCTAAAACAGATCAAGGCCGACCCCGGCCAACTCGAACAGGTGCTGGTGAACCTGGTCGTAAACGCGCGTGACGCTATGCCTCGGGGCGGCATTGTAACAATCGAAACCGCCAACACAACCCTGGATCGCGCCTATGCAAGCAAACATCTGGACGCTGCTCCAGGCGAATACGTCATGCTGGCAATCAGCGACACAGGAACCGGCATGGATCAGAAAACCATGTCTCGGATCTTCGAACCGTTCTTTACCACCAAAGAAAAAGACAAAGGCACCGGACTCGGTCTTTCAACCGTGTACGGGATTATTAGACAGAGCGGCGGCAGCGTCTGGGTGTATAGCGAGCTGGGGAAAGGCACGACGTTCAAGGTCTATCTGCCATTGGTCGAAGAAAAACAGGAACTGGCCGCTGAAACGATTACCGCGACCACAGTGAAGCGCGGATCGGAAACGGTCTTGTTGGTGGAAGATGAAGACATGGTTCGTAAGTTAACCAGCGAGTTGTTGGTAGAGAGTGGTTACACAGTGTTGGAGGCTAACGGCGGTGACGCTGCAATCGACCTCGGTAAAGAACACAAAGCCCGCATTGACCTTCTGATCACCGACGTTGTCATGCCGAAGTTCAGTGGCAAAGAAGTCGCCGAGCGGTTGCGAGCCATCCATCCGGAAACCAGAGTCTTGTTCATGTCGGGGTATACCGACCAGGCAATCGTTCATCACGGCATTGTGGATTCAGACATTGCTTTTATTCAGAAGCCGTTTTCCGAACGGGCTCTGGCGCAGAAGATTCGTGACGTGCTGGACTCAGCTAATGGGCATCTATAGTTGCCTGGCCTGGCGCATCCGCCTTTGCTTGCCATTTGTTGATCGTTGGTAATGCAGGCGGCCAGGAAGAGAGACGTCAAAATCGCACTCGAATGAAATGCTGACATCAGAAACAAAACGGCCTGGCATTCTTATCGTCGACGACGACGAGCAAATTAGAAGTTTGCTCTGCTCAATGCTGGAGGACGACTACGATTGCGTAACGGTGGCTTCCGCTGAGGAGGCTCTCAACCTCCTCAAGGTCATTAAGTTTGAGTTGGTCATCAGTGACATAAACATGGGCGGTATTAGTGGCCTGGATTTGGTGCCATCCATTGTTAAGGATAGTCCGGAAACTGTCGTGGTGATGATTAGTGGTCAGCAGAACATTGAGGCTGCCATCCAGGCGATGCGTGCCGGCGCCTTCGATTACATTACAAAACCGTTTGATGTCCAGCAGGTTGAAGCTGGTATGCAGCGTGCTCTTGGTCACCAAAGACTTCTCGAAAACAAAAAGTATTACGAAAATGGACTTCAGGAATTGGTGCATCACCGCACTGCCGAAATCGAGCGCCTCGCTTATTTCGACACCCTCACCGACCTGCCAAACCGGCTTTTGTTTGAAGACCGGCTAACTCAGGCCTTAAAACACGCGCAAAAAGATCGCCAACCAGTCGGCACCCTGCTGCTGCGGATCGACCGCTTCAAGGAGATTGACGACACGCTGGGCCACGCCAGCGGTGATCGCTTGCTCTGCGCGATCGCAGACCGCATTGGGAAGTCGATCGACGAACCAGGGACCCTCGCGAGATTTGAAAGGGACGATTTTGCCTTACTGATAACAGACATCCACGGATCAGAAGATGCGCTTGCGGTGCTCAAGAATCTTATTGAACCGTTACGGGCGCCGTTTGTTCTTGGCACGCACCAACTTTATGTAACTGCGAGCATTGGCGTGAGCCTGTCTCCAGTTGACGGCGAAACTTCGGAAGAGCTCCTACGAAATGCCGGCGTCGCTCTGAATCGAGCGCAGAGCCTGGGAGGGAATAACTATCAGTTTTATCAGGCTGAAATGAACGCCCGAGCGCTTGAACGATTGACGATGGAGGGCGACTTACGCCGCGCTATCGAGAATGGCGAACTTAGACTTCATTACCAGCCGCAGATCGATCTAAGCACGCGTCAACTGCTTGGCGCCGAGGCTCTGATACGTTGGCAGCACCCCAAACTTGGATTGCTCTCGCCGGGGAAGTTCATCCCCATGGCTGAAGCTACCGATCTAATACTCCCGCTGGGCGAATGGGCCTTGAGAGAAGCCAGCCGGCAAGTTGTGTCATGGCGGCAAAGCGGACTAACCGGGCTCCGGGTTTCAGTGAATGTGTCCGCGAACCAGTTTCACCAGAAGAACTTTGTGGAAACAGTCGCTCAGATTCTCGCCGAAACTGAAACTGATCCCCACACTTTGCAGTTGGAGATTACCGAGACTTCGCTGATCCAAAGCGCTGATCACGTGGTAACGCGCCTAACGGAATTGAAGGAAATGGGTCTGCTGGTGGCCATTGACGATTTCGGCGTAGGCTATTCGTCGCTCGGGTATTTGAAGCATTTGCCGATCGACATGCTGAAGATCGATCGCAGTTTCGTCAGCGACGCTACCAGCGATCCCGACGATGCCGCTCTGGTGATGGCAATCATAACGCTCGCACACAATCTCAGGCTCAAGGTCATGGCCGAGGGAGTTGAGAATGAGGATCAATTGAGGTTTCTGCGATTGCTTAGGTGCGATGAAGGTCAGGGATTTTTGTTTGGCAAGGCCGTACCTCCGGACCTCTTTTTTGCCAATGCAATTCAGGTGGCTCGCAATCAAGCATCGCCGCCGGGCGGTTCTTTTGCAAAAACCAATAAGGACAGAAAACTGCTTCGGGTGATGAAATGACAAACGAGAAGAATTTACAAGTACTGGTGATTGACGACGAACCTGCGGTCACCGCGCTGGTAGGAGCCGTGTTGCGCGAGGATGGCTGGGAAGTGACCGAGGTAGGGTCTGCCGAGCAGGCTTTTGAAGTGTTGCGCGATCACGATTGGGCTGCGGTCTTTTGCGATGTGCAACTCGGGGGCGCGGACGGCTTCAGTGTGTTACGCCGGTTCAAAGGTGAGTTGCCAAATACCAAGGTGGTGCTAATGACCGGGCACGGCACTGCTGAGGGCGCTCTCGATGCGACATCGTTTGGCGCTTACGACTATCTGCTCAAGCCATTTGGTGCTGACGATCTGCAGTCGCTCTCGCTCGCCCTGCGTGAACAACTGCAAGGCTCCAAGTCGCGCCGGATGCGCTTATCGGGTGGTGTCTCGCCCTATCAAACCGACATTGGCGTGCTTGGTCGCAGCGAGGCCTTCATTGCAGTGATGAAACAGGTGGGGCGAGTAGCAGGAACAAATCTACCGGTGCTGTTGACCGGCGAGTCCGGCACTGGCAAGGAAGTAGTTGCATCATCTTTGCACAGCCGCAGTAGCCGCGCCGACCAACCCTTTGTAGCAGTTAACTGTGGTGCAATATCCGCGGAGTTGATCGAGTCGGAACTGTTTGGACATACAAAAGGCTCCTTTACCGGAGCCGACAGAGATCGCCGTGGGTTGTGGGAAGAAGCGGATCACGGAACCGTTTTCCTCGACGAAATAACCGAGACGACCACGGCCTTTCAGGTCAAACTTCTGCGCGCCTTGCAGCAGGGTGAAATCCGGCGGGTTGGTTCCAATCACAACCAAAGAGTAGACGTGCGCGTAATCGCGGCGAGCAACCGAGATGTCGAACAGGAAGTGGAAGCCGGCCGGTTCCGCGAGGATTTGTTTTATCGTTTGAACGCCGTATCAATCACTTTGCCTCCCTTGCGCCAACGTCGGGAAGACATTTTGCTGTTGGCAAACAGTTTTGCGGAGCGCGTTTATTCCCTCAGTCCGCAGGTAAAGTTTTCGCTGGAGGCACTGCAATTCCTGGAGCAGTATCCCTGGCCGGGCAACGTTCGCGAATTGGAGAATGCGGTGGTGCGAGCGACCGCAATCTGCGATGGCACGATCCGCGCCAAAGATTTGCCGGAACGAATCCAAAACTATTTTCTTACGCAGGCGCAGGGTTCAAAGGCTACAACCGAGTCGAAGAACCAGGAGCCAGCGGAAGACTGGGTCCCGCTATCGGAGATCGAAGGGCGTTATGTGGCGAAGGTGCTGGGACATACTCGAGGAAACAAACAAGCTGCGGCTCGTCTGCTCGAAGTGGACCGCAAGACGCTCGACCGCATGATCAAGCGGCACAAGATTCCCATGAACCTGGCAAATTTTCCTTCCCGTGCGGCGTAGGTGATTTGAGGAGGGTCGTCAGCGGGTTCAGAAGCTCACACTATCGAGGTAGTTAACGATGCAGTCGCGGATCAGATCATACTGCTGCTGGTAGACCGCGTTGCTCTGGCCAAACGGATCCTCAATTTCCCGTCCGCGACTCTGCGGATCAAATTCTCCGAGCAAAGCAATCCGACTGACGGATACACCATATTCGTACATGAGGACATCGGCATGCAGCTGCTCCATGACCAGGAACCGATCTATTGATTTCAGCGGCAAGTCACCCACCCAGCTGGCGATTTCTTCAGGCGCCGGCGTGTTATTGAGTTCACAGGCGGTCGTAGTTTCCCGAATTGCAGGCGCACCTCTGAAATCAAACACTCCAGCTGAATAGACATCAACGGAAAGTTCGCGCCACTTTGCCTCCGCCACAAAGATCGCGTGGGCCATCACGCTGCGACACCTGTTCGCGGTGCATATGAGCGCAACTGAGGCCATAGTCGACGGACCGAGTTGGGTCGTTAATTCTTGCTGGTTTCGCGTGGAACAGGATTCGTTAGATCAAAAAGAATTTTCCAGACGCCATTTTCTTTTTTCCAAATTCGGAAATAGTTTCCGGATTCGATGATTTTCGCCGCCGGCCCAATGCTGGAAATCTGATAACTACCGTAGGTGTAACCCAGGTCATCTGAAACTGACACGTCGCCGGCAGCCGGTTCCCAGGTCCATTCGTTTGAACTTGCAGGAAGAACGGCGGGGGCTAAGTCCTGTCCAACCAAAGGAAACTTTCCTTCCCGATAGATACGAACTTCCGGTGTCGCGTAGTCAGCCAAAGCGGCGCCCGCGCCACGCTTGACCGAAGCCTGCGAAAACTCACGGTCGCGCGCAAGCAGAGCTGGACCGCCAAGCGGTCCGCCCGCCATAGCGGCACCGGACGCCAAGGTGTTGGAGATCAAGTCACCTTTTATCGGCTTCGGTTTTTTGTGGCCTAACGGTAATGCCCATGGGGCTTCGGCCTGCGCCGGTTCTGAATGCGAAACTCCCAGATCAATCGCAAATCTCCATGACCCATCCGGTTGTCGTTTCCACACCGTTAGGAAGTGTCCCCACGCGACCGGTTTCGCATCGTGAATGTCGGCTTTGAATTCCCACGGTCCGGTTGTGTATCCCAAATCTCCCGCGCGTGCGACACCAGCAACCGCGGGGTACCAGCTGAGCAAGGGTCGCTTGTCCGATTGCGGTAGCGGATGTTCCGCAAACCACTGCTTTCCCTGCACCGCCCTCGGTCGAAAAAGAATTCCATCGTCGGCAATGAAAGCCACAAACGCCGGGCGCGTTCCCTGGTCTTCAGACATTTTGGCGAAGGCTCGCTCAGTTTCGACCATCGCCTGCAAGGCTGGCTTCTCCTGCGTCCGCGTTGCAAAGCCCAGCGTCACAAACGTAAGCAACAGTGCCACGGAAATAAATTTTTTCATTTTAGATTCCCCATCGCGATCAGCAATTCGGCGTTAAGAATTGCAGCGCCGGCAGCGCCCCTGATGGTGTTGTGACTGAGCGCAACAAAACGATAGTCAAGCACCTTGTCAGGCTGAAGGCGGCCTATGGTTATGCTCATGCCGTTTCCGGCATCGCGATCGAGGCGCGGCTGGGGACGGTCTGGCTCGTCGCGCACGACGATTGGATGTTTCGGCGCCGAGTGCAAGCCAAGCTCCTGAGGCAATGCGGTAAAGGAGGTGAAAGCCTCCTTCAATTCCTCGAGGCTGGCTGCCTGTGCCAATTTCACGCGCACTGCGGCGAGGTGTCCATCGCTGACAGCAACGCGGTGACACTGCGCACTCACCGCCATCGGCGCCTCCTCAATGCCGCCTTCGTTGAACTTCCCAAGGATTTTTACTGTCTCCTCCTCAATCTTTTCCTCTTCACCCTGGATGAAGGGCAGCACGTTGTCGCTAATTGCAAGCGAAGCAACGCCGGGGTAGCCCGCGCCGGACAGGGCCTGCATTGTAGTGGCAACAACACTCGTGACACCGAATTTGTGATGAAGCGGCGCCAGGGCCAGCGCCAGCATGATCGTCGAGCAGTTTGGATTCGTAACTATATAGCCCCGTTGATCGGCGCGCTTCGCTCGTTGTGTGTCCAACAGGCCGAGGTGCTCATGATTTATTTCAGGAATCAGCAGTGGGACATCGGGGTCCATCCGAAAAGCTGAAGAATTACTAATCACTGGAAAACCCGCGCGCGCAAACTCGCCCTCACTAGCTCGTGCGATGTCACCCGGCAAACTGGAAAAGATTAGTTCGCAGTCCAACGGCGGCTCGGGTGCTGCGACTGTCATGTCTTTCACAAATGCCGGCATCTCGCCGGGCAATCGCCACGTGCAGGCCCCCTGAAATGTTTTTCCCTGCGAGCGATCCGAAGCCGCGAGCGCAGTGATCTCAAACTGCGGATGGTTTTCCAGCAACTGAATAAAGCGCTGCCCCACCATTCCGGTAGCGCCAAGTATTCCTACGCGAAGTTTTTTAGTCATACGACTGCAGTCCCGCTAGGGACGCAATGTTTATAGCTTCAAGCAAAAGAGATCAACCTTAGCCCCGATAGGGGCGACATGTCGCTCCTACGGAGCTAACAACTTCATTTTTCTCGCAGACTCTATAAACATTCGGCTCCTCCGGAGCCCTTGCTTTCCGTTACTTGTTTACTTTCAAATTCTTTAGGGCTGCTGCCATGCGCGCCACGCCCTCCGTGAGTACTGGCAAGTCAGCACAGAAAGAACATCGCAGGAAGCCTTCGCCTTCGCTGCCAAACGCGTTACCCGGCACCGTGACCACCCCAGCTTCGAGCATCGCCTCTGCAACTTCGATGGATGAGCCATAACGACTAACGTCAACCATCGTATAAAACGCGCCTTCAGGTGTAACGCAGCGCAAGCCGCATTCATTTCGGATCAGCGCCACCAGATGATCGC
>JBOGOP010000042.1:0-28519 GCA_050747225.1 Pyrinomonadaceae bacterium | reverse complement strand
GTCCACGGGTCAGTAGCTTGTCGAAAAGCAAAGATGTCAATGCGGTCACCCGAACCGGATAGCAAAAAACTCAAGCCCGCGGCGTTTTGATAATGCACCGGTGGTATGGCAGCGCTCACCCCGCCGAGATCCGCAGCGTAATAACGAAAGTATGCTGGATGTTGGTCGCCGCTCTTCACCGCATTCACCGAAAACACGGTGGCCACGGGTCCGACAGTACTTTCGCTTCCTTTATGAGAGACGATGAAAGCGTTTCCGTTTACCGCCATCCAGGGAAAATCACGGTTGTTGTTTTCTGTAATCATGTATTGATGGAAGCCGTCGCGCGGGTCTTCGGTTCTGGAGACGGCGAAAGCGATGTAACGTCTTGCCAAATCGCAGTAATCATCAGTTCCGATATTAACGTTGCTACCGTTTGTGTAAACGCCGCAAGTTCCGTATTCCTCTTCATACTTCGCAGCAGCCCAAAGCGGATGTCTCGAATTTGAGATGACGAAAAAACGTTTTGCCGTGGCATCGAAGAAAACTCGCGTGTCGTAAAAGCTGTAAATGCAAAAGCGCTTACCGGAAGATGTTTGCGGGTAGTCAGTCGAGTCACATGGTTTGGGAAACCCTAGGTGATGATTGATGTTACTTTCATTGAAACTGCCATCCGCGTTCGTCTCCGCTAGAAAGCCCTCAAAAAACTTATTCGAGCTCATTTTGGTCGGCAGCCCGTTCTGTTGCGGCAAGAGATGACCTTGCTTATCGTAAAAGGCAATGTTGCCGGTGTCCGAGGTGATGAGGTATTGATTTCCGACAGCAATCATTGGGTCAACCGAACCACCAGTGTCTGAGGTGAAGCGCGGCTCAGACCAAATTGGTGATTGCGAAAGAGTTGCGGAGTCGGACGGTTCATTTTTGGATTCAAGTTCAGTTTGTTTGGAAATCGTGATGTGGGGTTCGGCGGTTGGACCTTTATAGAGGACGCCAGGTCCTCTGTCGGTTTGAGACGCGAACATTTCTGAAAAATTGACAGGAGTAGCCTTCCTGGCAGGCGCCGCCGGCCCCCACCAGCGATACAAAACTTGAGAGTCAACATAGCCATAAGAGCGATGGTGACTTAAGTCATTTGATGGACCCTTACTCACAAATCCGTTGCGATACCACACATGAATCTGGTCATTTGATTTAGCGATGTCAATCTCCACTATGTCTGCAGCCGTTCGGCCTGAGGGCAAGCTGGAACTGGACAAGCCGGCATAGTCATCAAGGTCATCCGTCGTCCCGGAACTCCATTTACCATCATCGTACCAGGCATAAACGTGGTCGTCAGAGCCCGCGATGCCGATGCCAACAATGTTCTTAGCGGTCTTTTTAGGCGGCAGAGTGTACTTGTAAGGGGCGAGGTATTTGTCGAGATCATCGCTTGTCCCTGAGCTAACGTAGCCGTCCTTATACCACGCGTAAACATGGTCGTTAGAGCCAGCAATCGAAATCGCAACTATATCGTCAGGCGTCTTTCCGGGCGGTAGACTGTAAGAATAGGCGTGCTTATGTTTCTCAAAATTGGAGGTGGTCCCGGAGGTGACTTTGCCATCGGCGAACCAAACGTAAACATGATCGTTTTTAGCAATTCCGATGCCGACAATTCTCTCACTGGCATCAGCCAAATTGTGTGACAACAGTAGAAGCGGTAGCAATAGTAGCCAGTTCCGAATGTTCATTTTGTGCTCCGGGTTTTTCGATCAAAGATTGTTTCCAGCGCCGTGATTGATGGAGCGTCGATCGATCAACGGAGGGAGATTACTTCAAGGATTCTGACGAGGCGTCAGGTGGCCAGTTGGGTAGCAAGCACAGAGAGTGAGCTACTTCCTGGATTTGCGAGCGTTAGTTCAACCTCTTGCGCGAGTCGCCGGCGCTCCGGTTGGAGTATACGCTCGCGCCAAGTAAAGGGCTCACTCTTCCGAACCGAATGTCTGAAAAATCGGAGGAAGGTTGGCAGCCCACAGTGGACATCTTCGCACCTTCCTCTTGACGCCAACAATACAAATGCTCAATTCCTTCCAGCAGTTGCGAGAACTACTTTAGCCCTGTGAGCAATTCGAGAAATATCTATTGCTTTAATCGAATATCGACGCAGGAAATCGCTTCCAAATGTCGCCAGGCCTGTCCCACCAATCCCAGTAAACTTGTTCAATAGTTGCCTCCGCCGCTCCTTTGAATCCAGCAAATATACTGGCGCCGCTGATTCCTTCGAGAAATAGAAGTCGTAATAGTGCGCCTGCCTCACTAATCGGAAGACGAAAACGCTTGAAAAGCGGGACAACGCCGAAGGGCTTAATTACTTCGTTCAGTGGGGCGCGGTCTACACGGCCTCCGCCCAATAGTTCTTTGGGTTGGTAAAGTGTAAAGAGACCTCTCTGGACGTGGAGATTTGGGTTACTTGCTGTGGGAACGGTGATTATCTTTATATACTCGTTTCCTTTGTTCCCAAAGGGATAGGCAGTTTCCCTTCTAACGGTGTACGCTTCAATGTTGAATGCCCAAACTGAGAGATGTGACACAGTTAAGTCGCGTGACTCAGCGGCCGATCTCGCCGCAAAATAAGCGGCAGTGTAGGCGCTCCGAGTCCAGTCGAGAAGCCTTGTCGGGACATCGTAATGTTGAGCCAAACCCATAAGCGACAATATTTCTGAAGGAGGCCAATTTGTAATTTGTTCGTCACGCTTGACTTCAGACAGACGGTTTAGGAAGGGATCAAGCAGACTGGCGCGAAACTTACGCGAATCCTCGGGTAACGCTAGGCCGCTTTCATCAGCAAAACGGAAAAAGTCAGTAAGCATGAGACCTTCCGCGCTGACTTGATCACGATTCTTCCAGTTCCCGGTAGCCACCATTCCATGGCGATCCTCGACAAACTTTTCCTTATTCTCAGCATCTGGATTTGGTTGAACGCTGCCCCAGACGCCTCTTGATTTAAGTTTTACATGCGGCGGTCCTATTCGTAAGGCCTTTGGAATCAATTCAAAATGGTCGTCCTCATGGCCCCGAAAAATATGTTGCTCAGTTGGTTTCGGAAATCCGCCGACATGAAGGTTCTTGAAGTGATCACTTCTCGGTTGAAGCGCGTTAAGAAATTCCTCCGCCTTTTGACAATCTATTGTCCGAACAACGGAGATCTCTGACTCCATAAAGCCTCTCTCCAGTTACGGCATGAAGGACGTCACAATTTGAAAAAATTCAAGCCAAGAGCGGAAGTGTGTTCGAACTCAACATGGAAGGACCACACTGGGACGTTTCGCCAACCGTTTGATCTACTTGCAATTACGAACACCACTTGGCAAAAAGAAAAGGCCGCCGGAGTCAATTCCAGCGACCTTCGTCCTATCTGGCTCCGCAGGTAAGACTCGAACTTACAACCCTCCGGTTAACAGCCGGATGCTCTGCCATTGAGCTACTGCGGAATAAGCGCCTCAACATAGTCTCAAACCATGCCTGCGCGCGAAGAAATTTTTATAACAGATGAGGCATAGAGCGTCAAGGCGACCCTTTTTGCGGTCGTGATTCGATTCGTGTGAATTCACATAACTTGGATCACGACCCTTTTTGCTAACAACAGGCGACCCTTTTTGTCCTAATTTTGTTTTTTCTTCTGTGGAATCACCGACAAACTAAAGGAAGGTCTGAAAAGGTTGCGACAACTCCCTGGAGTGCGGCGACGTGAGCACCCCAGCGCGGCTGCCACGCCGGGGACCCCGCCTGTCGCCGCTTTGGCCAGTCGCGACCTGGCGCGGCCACGTTAGCTTGAAAAATTTCAAAGAATAGGTCGTCAAGCCGCCCTGGGCCAAAGCGGTGACAGGTCACCGCACTCCAAGGAGTTGCCTCTACCTATGACAAACTAAAAAAGTTTATCGCACAATTTGAGCGGACATAACGCGCTGCTGCTTGCGCTCAAGGGTGAACTGCGAGAACATCTCGCACTGCCAAAAACAAAAACCAAAGTCCTTTACATCCGCGGGACAAATCCACCTGAGAGAGGTTTTCATGGAACGTCGAATAACATCCTGGTTCAGTCACAACTTAAGCAGCGAAATGCCGCTCGTGGCTTACGGTCATGCGGGCCAACCACTGCTGATGTTTCCAACCGCGGCCGCTGACTATCTCGAGTATGAACGGTTTCATTTAGTTGACGCGATAAAGCCACACATCGATAGTGGCCGTATTCGTGCCTACTCGATAAACAGCGTCAACAAATACAGCTTGCTGAACGAACAGATGCCGCCTCACATGAAGGCGGAGTTGTTGACGCGTTTCGATCGCTACATCACGGACGAAGTGTTGCCGTTAATCCGCAAAGATGCGGGCTCAGATGATGCGAAGCCCCTGACGACGGGAGCCAGCCTCGGCGCGTTTCTGGCGGCCAACGCTTACTTCAAGCATCCGGATTTGTTTCGCGGCGTGATCGCGATGAGTGGTAGCTACGACGTGCGTTCATATCTGAAGGGCTACTACGACGACAACGTCTACTTCAACAATCCTGCTGATTACCTGCCAAACTTAAACGACGACCACTACCTGCCGATACTGCAGAAGGCGAGCGACATTTACATTCTTTCCGGTCAGGGAAACTACGAAGCGCCCGACCGCAGCCGGAATTTATCCGACATTCTGAAAGCCAAGAACATTCCACACAACCTCGATCTCTGGGGCGCCGACGTCGATCACGACTGGCCCTGGTGGCGAAAGATGTTGCCGTTCACGCTCAATCGGATCTTGAGAGGATGAAGGATGAGGGATGAAGGATGAAAGTTAGAACGAAAGAGGTCTTGCAGTAGGATCCAACAATACGCGCCGCTTAAGCACCCGCCGCTTAGAACCTTGTAGACAAATTAGGAGGAACTTCCACAATGGAAGCCGATCTAAAACGGCGGACGAAGACGTTTGCGTTGCGCATAATTAGACTGTACTCAGCTATGCCAAGACGTGGGCCAGCCCAGGTTCTCGGAATTCAAGTTTTGAAGTCTGGAACCTCTCCGGGCGCCCACTATCGTGAAGCCACAGAGCAAAGTCGGATGCTGACTTTATCAGTAAAGTTGAAGGTGCCCTTCAAGAACTTGACGAAACACAATATTGGCTGGAGCTAATTGGGGAAGGCAAGATTCTTCCCGCAAAGCGGCTTGAATCTTTGTATCAAGAAGCGGATGAACTCATAGCCATCCTCGTGACTATTGTCAAAAGAGTCAAGCACAGAGCCAGAATCAAGCGGCGATGAGAGAGTTCATCCTTCATCCTTCCGCCTTCATCCTTTGATTACGGCTCGTCTCCGCCCTTTTTCCCTTTCTTCTTCGCCGGATCTACTTCGCGTGGCCGCGTGGCCGGCGGCGGTGGACCTTCAGAGTGTGGTGTCACCGTTTCGGTTCGCGGTTGCGGGTTCGCAGGACCCTCTTCAGCACGCGGTGGCGGCGGTAGGGTCATCTGTTCCAGCTTCGGTTCGGTGCTATTCGCCGCCGGCTGAGTGTTGCCTTCTTCGGTCTCCTTTTCGGCGTCCTCACCAAACTGCGCCCGCTCAGCCTGGAGTTCACGCTGACGTTGGCGGAATAGCTCCTTCATGTCCTCCGGCATTCCCGGGGCCTTATCAAAGTCTTCCTTGGGCTTCCCTTTCAGAAAGTCCTTCATGAAGGTAATGAACATTGGCAACGCGCCGTGGCCGCCAGTCATATCATTGCCAAGCGGCTTCTTGCGTCCCGGATAACCCATCCAGACGCCGGTGACGTAAGTCGGCGTGTATCCGATAAACCAAACGTCGGTATGATCATTGACCGTCCCGGTTTTGCCGGCGAGGGGCACACCCAACGAGCCCGCTGCGGTGGCGGTGCCAAACTGAACCACGCCGCGCATCATTGAAACCATCGTCAGCGCGACATAGGAGTTCACAACTTTGTAGGTTGTCTTCTCCCACTCTTCGAGTGTCGCGCCATCGCGATCGAGCACGCGACGAACGAGGTGCGGCTCCACGCGAACGCCCTTGTTAGGGAAGGCAGAGTAGGCGGAAACCATTTGATCGAGCGGCACCTCGGTGGCGCCGAGAGCGGAAGGAAGATAAGGCGCCATCGGAACTTTGATACCGAAACGCCGGACCATCTGTGAGCCGGTTTGAATGCCAACTGTTTGCAGCAGGTGAACGGCCGGAACATTCATCGACTTCGCCAGCGCCATCTTCAGTGGTAGATCGCCGTTTCCCAGAGAGCCGTCATAGTTGTGTGGCTCCCAAGTGCCGATCTTGATGGGCGCGCCGCTGACGGTTGTATCCGGCGTCATGCCCCACTCCACCGCGGCGGTATAAATGAACGGCTTGAAGCATGAGCCCGTCTGCCGGTAAGCCTGTGTCGCATTGTTGAACTTGCTGGCGCTGTAGAAATCGTAACCGCCAATCATGGTGACGACTTCGCCTGTCCTGGCGTTAAGCGTCATCATTGCCCCGGCCACTGCCGGCACCTGCGACAGTTCAACTTTTAAGCGGCGACTTTTCTGATCAACTTCCTTAATCTCGAACTCGGAAAGATATCCGGCCTTCAACTCGTCCTTCGGGTTACGCTTCGACCAGCCCATATCCACGGCCCCAAGAGTAGCTGTGTAGTTGCCAAAACGGATCGTGGCCTCATTCTTTCCGTGATCAACTTTCGATACCAGCCCCGATAAGAAGCGTCCTTCGTGGTAATCGTTTCCATACCAGTCTGGATCTTTATAGTTGCTCAGCTCCTGCGCGGTCGGTGGACCCTGCCCGTTGTTAGCCGCATTCGGAATCATCTTGTAGCTTGAGCGCCAGCCGCTATGCGTCTTGTCGTAATTCCGCAAACCCGCGCGCAAGACTTCATAAGCCTTCTTTTGAGCTTCTACGTTGATGGTGGTGTAAACGGCAAGACCACCCTGCGCTACGCGCGTCGTATATTTGTCTTCGAGCTCCTGCCTTATTTGCTCGACCGGATAATCAAAAGCACTGGATTTCGGCTGGGCCTGATAATAGGCCGTGTCGGCGAGTTGGATAGGTTTGGCCTTCGCTGAATCCACTTCTGCCTGCGTGGCGAAGCCATTCCTGGCCATCAGATCCAGGACCAGATCGCGACGCTCTTTTGCTCGCACCGGGTTCGATGTCGGCGAATATTCGCTGGGCGCTTTGGGAACTCCGGCCAGCAGCGCCGCTTCGCCAATCGTCAGGTCTTTCGCTTGTTTCCCGAAATACGTTTCCGCGCCGGCTTCAACGCCGTAGGCGTTAGCGCCAAGAAAGATATGGTTCGCATAAAGCTCCATGATCTGGTTCTTGGTGTAGTAGCGTTCGATCTGCAGCGCCAGCGCCCACTCATTCATCTTGCGCTTCAGAGTTTGTTCCTTTGAGAGAAACAAGTTTTTGGCAAGCTGCTGCGTGAGCGTCGAACCACCTTCAACCTTATCGCTGGTCAGATTTTTCCAGGCTGCTCCTATGATGCGAATAGGATCGATACCTACGTGTTCGTAGAAGCGCGCGTCCTCGACGGCGAGGATCGCATTTTTCATTACGGGCGGAATCTCGTCATACTTGAGTGGGATGCGTTTCTCAAGCGCGAACTCGCCGATAACTGTCGTGCCGTCGTCTGCATAAACTCGCGTAACCACACTTGGCCGGTAAGTCGCCAGCGCGGCAACTTCGTTGGCGGCGCGGGAATAGTTGAGTTCATACGCCGCAATCATGCCGGTCAAGCCGCCGGCAGCAAGAGCCAACAGCAAAACTGCAGGAAACCAAAATCGACGCAGAAGGTGTCGACGCTTTTCGGGCGGAGCGGTGACGATTGCCCTGGGAGAATACGATTTCAACGGGGTTTTTGCTGCCATATGATTACCGTCCTCGAAATTAACGATGCTTTATGATGCCGATTCGGGGCAACGTGGATTCCCACAGTGGACGATTTCAGGACCTTCAACTGGAACGATTGTAACTTAGCGGCGGCCCAAATTCGATTCGTCGGCCAGGACGGTAGTTCCCTAATTTGTAACCAAACTGTTAGTTTGCGATGATTGAATGGCCTTCAAAGCGCTGACAAACTAACAGCTTGGGTTACGAGATCAAACCAAGGCACTACCGCAAGGACACGATCCGCGCAACGATAATCAGGATTTGAATGAAACTTGCCCCCAGCCAAAGGAGCAGCGCAATCACCCGATCACGCTTCGTTTTCGCGTAGTCGGCATCTGCAGTCTTCAGTCGACCGTGTTTTATTTGCCAGTAAATCAGCGATATCGGAATCAGAAAAATACAAGCGATGGCAGCAAGCGAGGCAATGCCGAAAACCAAACCGAGTCCGGTAAGACCCCACATGGCGCCAGCCGCATTTCGGATCCACTTCGCCAGGCTTACGGCGTTGTTGACCTCTTTCTGGAGGTCTGCTCCCGCTTCCGCTGCCTGGCGATCGACTGGTGCGGCGCAGAAGCGACAGGTCGGTGCATCGCTATAGATCATTTCCCCACAATTTGTGCACGGGAATATTCGAGACTCCGGTTGTGAATGTTGAACTCATTCGCTTGTTTCCTTTCCGGAAAGTGTGGGGCAGTTATACCGCAAAGCCTCTGATTGCTGGTAGGTTGCTGGGAGCGCGGGCGTCTCGCCCGCATCAAGCGACGGGTTCACTCAAGTCGTTAATGAGCCAGAAAAGCCGAACACAGCAGCATGGTGGCATTCAACGAAAAGCGGGCGAGACGCCCGCGCTCCCAGTAAGAGCGGGCCAATTACTAAGCAGCGCGCCAATCACCGCGGCGCCTTTTCCTATTCTTGTTGTAAAGCTCTATAATTTGATTGCAAACGGGGGCGACAGGCTTCGACAGGGGTTTGGACGACCGACGGATGCCATGCCGGGCTACTCTATGCGGCTCGTTAAAACGCGTAGGGAAAACACAATTGCCAACTCTAACGAGTTAGCTCTAGCAGCCTAATTAGCCGCTAGCGTCTCGCCGCAAGTTGCTTATGCGCGCGGAGGGAGATGTCACTCAGATAAGCTGGCGCGAGCCTTCGGTCCGTGGGTTCGCGCGAGATAAAGTCGGGCTAGCTTGCACCGAGGTCTTGTCACTTCACTGACTCGGAGCTAAGCGAAAATCCGGTCGCTGGACGGCCGGGAAAGAGAAGTGACTAAGCATGTAGAGTCTTTCGGGGTCTTCTCTTGGATCCGAGTTCAATTCTCGGCGCCTCCACCAATCTTTGAATTTCGGATTTCGGATTTCGAATTGCGGATTTGAAAGCCGGACTTGCAACCAAGCAGCATCGTGAACGCACAAATCCGAAATCCGAAATCCGAAATCCGAAATTCCCTACCGATAGGCATCTTTGACAGCGGCGTAGGTGGACTCACAGTTTATCGCGCCCTGCACGAACGTTTACCTAACGAGCATTTTGTTTACCTCGGCGATACTGCCCGCGTGCCATATGGTACTAAGTCGCTTTCCACGGTTGAGCGGTACGCGATTGAAAACTCAAAATTTCTTGAAGCACACGGCATTAAGCTGCTGGTGGTAGCTTGCAACACGGCCTCGGCGCTGGCGCTGCCGGCCATTCGCGCGGCGGTAGGCGTGACAGTTGTTGGCGTAATTGGACCAGGCGCCAGGGCCGCTGCGAAAATTGCGGCCGGTAAGAAGGTTGCGGTTATTGCCACGGAAGCTACGGTACAAAGTGGCGCGTATGCAAACGCCATCGCCAGAACCGATCCATCAATTCCGGTAATCGAGCGTGTCTGCCCCTTGTTTGTTCCGCTTGCTGAAGAAGGCTGGGCCGAGAGCGAAGTTGCCCGCGCCGTCGCCGAAGAGTACTTAAGTGACTTAAGAAAAGAGGAGCTTGGCGCGCTAGTGCTTGGCTGTACTCACTATCCAATTCTTCGAGAACTGATCAGCAAGACCGTGGGACCGGACGTTCCGCTGATTGATTCGGGAGCGGCGGCCGCGGCCGAAGTCGAAACGCTTTTGGAGTCTAACCAGATCTCGGCCCGGCAAGCGGAGCAAAGCACGCGCGAGCGCGAACTATGCGATGACCTCGATCATTTTTATGTGACGGATGCAGCCGAGCGCTTTGCGAAAGTTGCTGAACGATTCTTAGGAACGGCGCCGGCCGTACTCGAGGCAGTTGAAGTTTGGGGACACGATGAGCTTAGAACGAACTGACGGACGCGCTTTTGATGAGTTGCGTCCCGTGAAGATAACTCCGGGCTACTTGCCCTACGCGGAAGGTTCGGTTCTGATCGAGATGGGCCAAACGCGTGTAGTGTGTTCGGCGTCGGTTGATGAGCGAGTCCCTTCGTTTCTGCGGAACAGCGGACAGGGATGGATCACGGCTGAGTATTCCATGCTGCCGCGCGCTACTCAACAAAGAACACCGCGAGAAATTAGACGCGGCGGAGCTTCCGGCCGGACTCACGAAATTCAACGCTTGATTGGCCGGAGTCTACGAGCCGCTGTCGATCTGAAACTGCTTGGCGAACGCACCATAACCCTTGACTGCGATGTCTTACAGGCCGACGGCGGTACCCGCACCGCGGCGATTACCGGCGCTTATGTCGCCTTTGCCCTAGCCGCTAACCGCTTGCTCAAAAGCGGTAAACTTCAGCGAAATATTATTACGAACGAAGTTGCTGCGATCAGTGTCGGCATTGTTGGAACTACTCCATTACTCGACTTAAAATACGATGAGGATTCCACGGCCGAAGTCGACATGAACGTAGTTTGCACGGGCGATGGGCGCTTCATCGAACTACAGGGAACAGCCGAACGCGAGCCATTTTCGCGGGAGCAGATGGAAAGTTTACTGGCGCTGGCAGCAAAAGGAATTCAGTCGCTAATAGCAACTCAAAGAGAAGCGATCGCGAATGCCACCGCAAAAGCCTGAGCGCCGCAGCTGGTGCGTCGATGCCAGACAACTGAGCTGTCGGCAGACGGCATCGAATTCGGGTAAAATAAACGCGAGACTGCGGTAAGCCTTTACTCCTTGGAGTGCGCTGACCTGTCAGCGCTTTGGCCTTGGGCGGCTTGGCGTCTAGGCTTTCTTGATCGCTTTCATTATCGGTGGTCGCGACAGGTCGCGACCGACCAAAGCGCCGACAGGTCGGCGCACTCCAAAAAGGAGTTGAATTAGTATCATGAAGCTGTTAATTGGGTTTGTTCTGTTTCTGCTGCTGAGTAGCGGTGTTTTTGCAGTTGCCCAGGAGGTCTATGACGGTGGTGCATATACGGTCGATCTTCCTTCTCCAGTTTGGAAACTTATTACCGAGCCCGACGCAGCGCACGAGCACGCCGAGTTCGTCAACGGCGATCGGCTGGAGGGTTACCTGCAAATTCGCAAGGAAGTGGTCGACGCTGGAACCACGCCATCGGATCTCGCTCGTCGCGACCTCGATCAGAAGTTGAGATTTCTTCCCGGATTCGTCGAGGGAAAAGAGGAAAAGTTTTCTGGCCGGTTGAGCGGGGTTACTGTCTCCTACGAATTCATTAGGACGGCAAAACCGATGGCGGGCCGCATTTATTATTTGCAGGCCGACAACCGCACGATCTACGCATTGCGTTTCAGCGGCTTGCGCGACAGGCTCGGGCGGATTCGCAACCAGACGGATCTGATCTCCCGCAGTTTTAAGCTCAAGTAAGCAAGTCAATCAATCAGTTTCCGTTGGCCGCCACGCAAAAAAGCGTTGGCGGCCAATTCTTTGAAGTGCGGCGACGTGAGCACCCGAGCGCGGCTGCCGCGCCGGGGACCCCGCCTATCGCCGCTTTGGCCCCGGGCGACTTGACGCCCAGGCTTTCCGTTGTTTTCAATGCACCGGTGGTCGCGACTGGTCGCGACGGACCAAAGTGCTGACAGGTCAGCGCACTCCAAAAGGAAGGGCCACCAGAAGGTTAATGAGACTAAAGTTAGCTCTAGGTCTAACGATCAGGAAATCTCCAATCGAAGGTAAGGGCTGCTTTTCAGTTACTCACTTCAAGGGCAGACGAAAAATAGCGGAGTACACCGGCGAGCGGATAACGGAGGCTGAGGCGAATCGTCGGGCCAAGCGACGCAAGCTGCGCATCTGTGCAATCAATACTCGCTGGAGCCTGGATGGCAGTCGTGGTGGCAACGGTACGCACTACATCAACCATTCCTGCGAGCCGAACGCCTACATGCAGATTCTCTACGGCCACATCCTCTTCATCGCCTTACGTGACATCGAGCCCGGCGAAGAAATCACTATCGACTACGAATCAACACTCCACTCCGATAAAAAAAGATGCATCTGTCGAGCGCCTTCCTGCCGCGGAACTATCAATAAGATCGGCTAGGTTAACGGATTAGAAACCTGCGCTCGGACGCCCAACCTCGACTGAACGATGTTTCTAAAAGTTGGAATGTCGCTGGGGCGAAACGCTCTTTTTGGAAGGATCCCAGCTTCAAAGCGATTTTGACGGATCAGGAAATAGGAAGGTTTTTCGCTAATACTTAAAATATCTTTCCATGCGACATGACTAGAACTTGCTCCACGAGTCAAGTCGTAACCATCACTTCTCGAGTCGAACCTCAACTGAGCCTGCCGCTGCGATTCTGGAAGTGCGGCTACGTATTTTCTCGCGCTGGCGTGCAAGCGCAGTATTTGTCCACCCAGCGCCACCAACGGCAGGTCGATAAAGAGCGGTGACGTTTCCCAAAGTATCTCCCGCTCTCCGATCTGCAGGAAGAAATAGATCACCCCGCAACTCAGAACCGCAATCACAATGATGCCAAGGAGGAATCGCCACTTAGCAAGCTCCAGGTGTGCGCGGAACAGATCGCGGTGATCGATCTCGAAGTTAACCACAACACTGGAGTGATCTTGAGGAGTCATTAAGGATACATTAGAGCCGGGGTTAGCGAGTCCCATCGATATCACCTTTTGCCGATAGATCTCGTCTTCTTCCTTCAAGCTGTTTGGCTCTCATGAGAAAGTGGCATCAGCATCCTTCTACGACTGTCGGTCGTGCGCCGTAGCAAGATTAGCGATGAGGGTTAAGCGCGCCCTGGACGCACATAGGATTCGTACAGAGTAACCCCTCTTCTTCCAAAATCTGGTACCAGCTTCGTGCGAAGTTACGAAGCGCATTGACTTGTTCCGGTGGCAAATCGATTTCCACATTACCCCACGTGACTTCGATCTGGTGTGCGTTAGCGAGTGAGTTTAAAAGATCAGGATCGGGACCGACCTTCCATTTTATGATGTCGCTATAGTTTGCCCCTGGGGAGAAGTCTAAGTGCGAGCTCCCGTCCGGTGAATTAACCGGCCACATCATGCTCTGAAGTTCAGTCCCATTGATCTTCATTATCATCTGGGTGGTCGGCGCGAAAGTGAGATTCTTTCTGAGAACCGTTACGTTCATTCCTCCACCTTCAATGCTACCTGCCGTGGGAAGGGTTCGGAAGTTCATCGGATCATCCTTCGTTTGAACTCCCAATTTAATGTCAAGTCTGAAAGCCAATTCAGTTGGCGGTGATGCTGTTATGTTCTCCGAATAACTGAGCTGTCTCGCTCTGCCCGTACCGTCATGCGCGTAACCATTCGCAATAAGAGCAATGACGAATAGAGATAAAAGGGGAGCGATGCGAAACAGGCTGCGCTTTGCTCCGAAACGTGTCCCAAGGAATGCCGCAAGGGCCACCGAGGCGTAAACAATAACTGGACTAAAGTAAAATCGATTTGTCCAGAACCAGTTTCCGTAGAGCTGATTGTATTGAAGAAGCCTGTATAGGCTGTAACCCAAAGACAAGTAATAAGTCGATATCAAGCACAAGGCTAACAGCCATGCTTTTACTCGGTGTCGCGAACCGAACCAGCCCCCCAGCACCGCGTAGATTATGGTTAGAATTAGGAAGGACGATTCTCCAGCGCCTCTTGGCCATCTAAAAAGGCTGTAAACAAATAGCCCTACCAAAACTAACAGCCCTAATCCTAAAGCCTGAAGATAAACTGATTTTGACGCGTTTGGTTTTGAAGAATGAGGGTTGAAGGGCAGTAGCGAATCTTCATCGGTTGATTTCAATTCGGCTCCGCATCGTTTGCAGTTTGAGGCTTCTGCAAAATTCATTAACCCGCACTTCAAACATTTAAGACCGCTCACGTGTGAGTTCTCCTTCAGCAGAATTAGCTGACAATGGGCGCCCCTGTCGATGTCCCCTACAGTCTTGGCAACGTAAAACTGAACTTGGATCCGCGGCCAACTTCTGAATCGAGGTCCACGGTTCCGCCATGCTGTTCCACCGCTTCACGAACAAAGGACAAACCAAGTCCCGTTGACTCTTCATCTTTTTCCTGTCCTTCGCGAACTACGCGATAAAACTTTTCCCAGACGCGATCCCTGGCCTCAGCTGGAATCCCATAACCGCGGTCTTCTACCGAGAGTCTGACAACTTCAGCTTCAAGCGAAGTAGTCACAGTAACGGTCGTTCGCTCCGGACTGTATTTGATTGCATTGCTAACCAGATTTTTGACTGCCTGAGTGATCATGCTCTTGTCGGCAGCGACGGGAGGAAGACGTTGCATGGGTTGCTCGATCAAACGGATGCGTCGCTTCCTGGCTACCGTTTGCATGCTCGCGACGGTTTCCTTAACAACCTCGTCGAGTCGCAGGGGAATCTTCAGGACTTCCTGCCGATCTTTTCGCTGCAGCATAGTGACGGTCAAGAAGGTATTGATCATGCGCGAAAGCCGCTGCGACTCATTGGCAATGATGGTGACAAATTCTTTCGCCTGCGCCGGAAGTTGATCGTCAGCCGTTAACAATTCCGCGAAGCCGTTGATGCTGGTCAGGGGTGTGCGGAGTTCATGAGACATCAGTGAAATCATATCGCTTTTCAACTGATCATATTCCTTGAGAAGCGTCAGGTCTTTGATCACCAGGGCCAGACAGAGCGGTTGTGCGGCGCTGAGGGGTTTCTCGCTGGTTGGCGTCCTTTCCGGTCGCGAGTCCGCAAACACCAGCGAGAGGCGCAGCCCATAAGTCACATTGCGATCTGAAAAGTGTAGTTCACATTCATAAGGCTCGCCGGTTTGTAAAACTCTCCGGACGGCTCTTGCCGGCTCGTCAAAAACATCGGTACGAAACCTGTCCAGGAGATCGAAGAAACTTATCTTGCGTGTTTGGTCTTGCTCGATTCCAGCCAATTCCGCCAGGGCCGGGTTCGCGAAGGCGATTCTGCCGTCGAAATAGCCAAGCGCCACGCCGTCGCCTACTTCGGAAAGCGCGTTGACTCCTACGGTCTGCTCCTGCATGACTCCGTTAAGTACGTAAAGTGACTCAAGCCGTTGCTCCGATTCGCTTGCTGAGAAGAAGGCGAGCGAACTTCGCTTGCGTCCTGACTTGTGCGCTTCCTCAAGTTGCAGACTGCGCGCCATTTGCCCGCCAACCGCAGTCAGCAGCGCTCGGTCGTCCTCATCAAATTCTTTGGTGACGCGGATAAGCACGGCTCCAACCGTGCGATCTTCATGTCGCAACGGCAGAGCGATGTTTGCGACGGCAGACTCCGACTCAAGCTTCTCTACAATGATCTCGCCTGCCTCGATAGCTCGATCACACAAACTGACGCCCTCGCGCCAGGCCGAGTTTCTGCCAGTACCGAGAACCTGGTCGAGAGATCGGTCGGAAGATCCGCTCTGCTTAGCTCGAAGGCGAGCTGAAAAAGTCAGCCGGCCGTCGCGGTTCCGACGAAAGACAATGGTCTCGCTCGGGGAGAGAACGGTATCCAGAAGGTGCAGTCCGCCAAGCAAACGGCTTTCAGCTTCATCGGTGCAATCCGACTCAAATCTTGCTGACGCCGCGATCAATTTTTTAGTCAGTTGAATATCGCTGTCTCGGAGTCGTTTGACCTGGGCAAGCCCTGCTGACACTAAAGCTGCGAGGACTATGGGAGCGAAAAGAATATCGAAGGAGTAGAAGCGCGAAGCGAGGAGACTCAGCGCGGCGAGACCCAGAAAGCCTCCGCCCAAATAAAGGAATGCGCGGCGCCCTCCAAAGCGGCCAACGACTATTGCTACGGCGAAAGAGACTGCAAAGATTAGGGCTGCGCCGAGCCAAATCGGTGGAACTCTCAAGGTAGATAGAGTGTGTCCTCTGGGCAGCAGGACAAAAGAGTTGTGAAGCCAGGTCAGCAGTCCAGCCGACCAAAGGGCAAGGCTAAGCACACCGGCCAACGAAGCGATGGCGGAGCATGCCAGCAGTGATCTGAGATAAGAAGAACGTATCAAGATTAAGTTGTTGTTTGAAACGCCTGAAAAGGTTGGAGCGAATTGAGCTTTTGCAGGGGCTTGCAAAAGTGAGGGAATTATACACTGATAGGCTTTGGATGCCTACGAAAAAACCTTGAAATCAGGCAGGATTCGGGTCGAAATGTCTAGCTGTTTAGCGACTGCAAGGCCGCTATAAGCATTGGCTCTTCACCAATATCTACGGTTCGGAGATCGAGGAGAACCCGGTCATCGGCAATACGACTTATCACGGGAACAGTGCCACTTCTCAGTTTCTGTTCAATTTCATCCGCTTTCAGCTCTGCATGTTTTAGGGCAATAAGGGTAGTGGATGGGTGGACATTGGGGCCGGAGCCGCCGCCGACAGCTGAGTTACCGGCGACGATGCTGGCCGTTAGACCGAAGGCGCCGACTCCAGCGAGTTGGTCAATGAAATGGCGGGCCCTGTTTTCAATCTCCGCCGGTCGCAACGACAGCATTTGCAAGGCGGGTATCTCCTCGATTGCGCCGCGGCGGTGCGCATCGAGGGTCGCCTCGAGGGCAGCGAGGCACAGCTTGTCCACGCGCAGCGCGCGGTAAAGTGAATGCTTGCTAAGGCGATCAACTATCTCGTGACGTCCGACGATCAAGCCCGCCTGAGTTGCGCCTAATAACTTGTCGCCACTGAAAGAAACAACATCCGCGCCGGCGCCAATCGATTCACTTATGATCGGCTCGTCCACTAAGCCATAAGCAGATAGGTCATTCAGCACGCCCGAGCCGGCGTCCTCGTACAACGGCAGTCCTGAGTCGTGCGCAAGTGCTGCGAGTTCGGCGAGGTCTGGAGCGGCGGTGAACCCAATGATCCGATAGTTTGAAGGATGTACGCGCATGATAAGGCGCGTGTTGCCGGTGATTGCTCGTTTGTAGTCTTCCAGCCGTGTCCGGTTGGTTGAGCCAACCTCAACCATGGTCGTTCCGGAATTCGACATTACTTCAGGAACACGAAAATCTCCGCCAATCTCTACCAGCTCTCCGCGCGACACAATCGTCTCGCCGTTTCCTGCCAACACCGTCAGAGTCAACAATGCTGCCGACGCACAATTGTTAACAATCAGAGCGGCCTCCGCTCCGGTCAGTTGCATTAGTAACTCTTCCACTCGTCCGCCGCGCTTGCCACGCGAGCCCGTCGTTGCGTCGTACTCAAGAGTGCAATAGCCAGCAGCTTCCCGCGCAACAGCCTGGCGGGCCGCTTCGGATAAAGGCGCGCGTCCGAGGTTAGTGTGGAGAATGACGCCGGTGGCATTGATGACTCGCCGGACTCCTGAAAGCGCGTCGTGCCGGCAAAGAGATTGGATTTTTTCTACCGCCTCGATAAGCAGATCGTCTTTGGTAGTCTCTGACAAACCCTCCGAATGAATCTGCTTGCGCATCCCTTCAGTGACTTGGCGGGCGATTGTCGTAAGGCGCGCCAAGCCAACCGAGCTTCGCAACTGTGCGACTTCTTCAGTCCGCAGCAGTTGATCGACGGAGGGGATTGCACGCAACGACAAGTCTTTAGAGGGGGCTTGATTAGGCATGTTATTTGGAGATTTGATTTGCCTGCGTAGGATAGCTGCTCCTCACGATGGGAGCAAACGACTACTATCGGCCCTTCAGGTCTGGGCTTTTACCGAGCTCCAAACCGTTTGGACTTAGTTGTTGACACAGTGCTTTTGAAACCCCTAGACTCAGTTTAGTTGCGTCGAATCGACTGACGCGCCCCGCCCGTGTTCCCGCCTTGTAAGGAGAATCAGCCAGTGTCTAAGTCAAAAGCCGGCAATAGCCTCGTTCGAGCACAAATGAGGGCCAGAAATAATAGGCTGTCAGGGCCATCTGAGCCCACTATTGATGACCAGTTAACGCGCCTCGAAGAAGATATTCGGCGGCTGAAAATCGAGTTTGATATGTTCTTTAACGGCGCTTCAAAGCGGCCGCCGTACGATACAAAGGGCCGCGTTGACACAATGATCAAGCGCATAGGCGACGACCGCAGTCTCACCTTTGCCCAACGCTATCGCTACAACTCATTAGGCTCCCGCTACAACGCTTTCCGCGACCTCTGGCGCCGCACTATGCAAGGTCGAGAGGAAGGCCGGGACCCTGGAGCAACGGCGAGGGCAACTGCCAAACAGCAGGCCGTAGCCGAGTTCAAGAGAGCGGAATTTGTGTGCGAGGATGCGCATAAGGACGTCGATCTGGTGAAGAATATTTATGGCGCGCTCGTTGAAGCGAAAAAGATGTGCAGCGAGTCGGTAGAAGATTTTTCTTTCCCCCGGTTTCATCGCCTTATCGCATCGCAGGCCGACGGCCTAAAGGAACGCCTCGGTTGCGATCGAGTTTCGTTTTCCATTGACGTTGAAGGTGGTCACGTAAGTTTTAAAGCCAGAGGCGAAAAAGACTAGTAGCGGTTATGGCGGGCAACAAAAAAAGGCAACCCCGACAGCTGCCTGTCGGGGTTGCCTTTTTCTTTCTTGCGCTTACCGGACCGGAAGACCGGAAGCAGTCAGTGGCGTTGCTAATGCAAGCCGGGGAGACCTACACCTTCATCACATTTTCCGCCTGCGGTCCTTTCGGACCCTGAGTGACTTCAAATTCGACCTCCTGACCCTCTTCGAGAGTCTTGAAGCCGTCGCCCTGAATGGCGCTGTAGTGAACAAAGATGTCCGAAGAACCAGGCTGTTCGATGAAACCGTAGCCCTTCGAATTGTTAAACCACTTGACCTTACCGGATATTCTAGACATAACAACGAATCCTCCTAACGATTCGGTAAAACGGGGGCGAGAGCTTGCAGAGCATTCACGCCGACCTTCGGTTAAAGCTTGTGGCCCGACGCGCTTTCTAGGGGGCGCAACACGGAAACACAATCAAAAAATGCATGGTGAAAAACGCTTGGTAGCGAATTTCATCATGCATGTTCACGGGGGGCAACTACAGAAGACATTGCTGTAAAGCTTGTAAAGCGAAAACTTAGAACCAATTTCGAGGTGCAAACTCTGAACGAGCGCGCATACTAAGCGATAGCAAATTCGGCTGTCAAGTACATAATTCCGGAAAAAGCCCTATTTAGCCGAACTGGTTAACAGATACTGCAGGGGATTGACGGGCTCGTCGTTAATCCGGATCTCGTAGTGAAGATGCGGACCGGTTGAGCGCCCGGTTGAGCCAACGCGGCCAATGAACTGGCCTCTCGCAACCGTTTGGGACTGGGTCACGTCAATGTGCGACAAGTGTCCGTAACGAGTCGTTAGCCCGCCTCCGTGGTCGATAACCACAAGCTGTCCATACCCGTTCTGCCAACCAACGAAGCTAACCGTGCCGCTCGCCCCCGCAACCACAGCGTCACCCGGTTTGGCGTCTATGTCCTGACCGGAATGAAATTCGTAAGAACTTCCACCGAAAGGATTACGCCGTCCGCCAAAGCCGCTTTCCAGTTTCCCGACCACGGGCCAGATTGACGGGGTATAGCCGCGCTCGCGCAGGACGCTTTCATAAGCCTTCATATTCTGTTCGAGCAGCCTCATTTTGCCTTCCAACGCAGCCAGGCTATTGGCGTCTAGCGGCAGCGCCGGACCGCCGGTGCCGGGCAGGACGGGCTGGTTGACTACACCCGATTTTTCGGCGAGCTTTCGAGAAGTGTCCTCAACTGCTTCAACCCGGTGATTCAGGTCGTTCAACTCCCGGCGTTGCTTCTCGTTTTCGGCCCGCAAACGCTGATTCTCAACTTCAGTTCGAAGGTGCGCAGTCTGTAGCGTGATGCCGTAAAAGCCATAAATGGAACAACCGATCAACATGATGATCAGCAGGACAAGGAGTCTCAGGCATCTCCTTTCTACACAAATGCGACGAATGATTGAAGTTGAACGAGGGGAATGAGCGATTATGAATGCATAAAAACGGTCGTCTCTAGTCATTTGTTGTCTCTCCGGTTGTCTCAGCGCAAAACAGGGGGACAGCTGAAAACAACTGACAGCACAGCCTCCGAAAGACGACTTGTGCGAACTATTGTTCTACGAGGTTTCTTTGCCTGCTTGAAGATTTGCAGCGGATAGATAAAACCTCACATTTCGAGGTGAAAACCCACCCGGCCGTGCTGCAAAAGAAGGCTGACCCTATCACACGGTCAAAGGCCGGTGCAACCCAAGCGGCGAGACGATTTTGTTATATATCTGTTGCCTCGTTACGGCGGTGCGAGCGGCTGCGGAGTATGGAAAACACGACCATTACAACAACTGCGAGAAAGATAACGACAATCAGTACCTTGATGGCGCCGAGTAAGAAGCCCCCCAGGGTAATGATCGAGCTGAATAAGGTTATTACCAGCAGAATTAGTGCGGCGATGCCGCCCAGCGCTTTAAGAATGAGTGCCATAGTTAACCCTTGTGATTACCCCTAAGAACTTCGTTTGAAAGGAATACTCTCGACTTCCTTCCGCCCGAATTGCGTCGTTTCCCCAGTCTTGAAATGTGGCGATTCGATTGCCGAGCTAACGACCACCGACGGCGGAGGACGTCGCGAGTCAAAACGAATTACGCGATTGGTCGTGCGGCGGCGGCGAACATAATCAAAAAGCATGTAAATCCCCAGAGCGACGAGCGCCACCGGAAGCAATTGACGAACTGGAAGCTGCACGCCCAGCAGCGTATGTAACAGGAAGAGGGTGCCGATAGCTACCAGTGTGACACCCCAGGCGAACGGATTCCCGTAGAGACGGCGCGCGATTACATCCTCTTCCGTGTCTGGAGTTAGTCCTGCCCGTATTAGTTGAGCGGTACGACAAGCGTCGACCGCGGCAAAGAGCCACGTACCAAGCACACCCAGGATGAAGAAATGTACACCTTGCGTTAGCACAGCCATCTGAAAAAAGCTTGCAAAGATCGCGAAGTGAACAATTGCTTTAGCTGTTTGACCATTGTACGCAGCGCCAAGTCCGGGAACGAATGACAGAAGCGTAGCCACAAACGGTGAACTGCTGCGGTAACTTACCGGTAAACCAGTTGCTTGCGACTCGTGACGCAGCATCTCGACCCCCGCCACAATACAATCCTGGCAAAAAGGAAAGCCGCGAATTCGGTGATCACAAGCGGAACAAAGTCGCCGGGCACACTGGTTACACTGGACAACGCCCGGATTCTTTGGATGGTAAGTGCAGTACAGCATTACTATTGCACGCTCGGAAAATTCGTTAAGACTTGTTTTGCCGGTTCTTGTTTGGAGCCGCACTCGGTTTCGGCTGTTCTTTCGGTTGACTGTTACCTTCGGTCTTTTCACTTGCAGGCGATGCACTCTCCTGCGGTCCGCCAACGAGTTCCTTAATGCCGTTGGTGATTTCTTTTATTCCGCCATTAGCGCCGGAGGTCCGACTCTGTTCAGCCAAACGCATGCTGGCGCTAACGACACCACTGATCGAACCATCAGCAGAAACCGTATTAGCCAGCACAAACACCGCCATCAGCAACATCGTAGCTACCGTCGCGAGTTGCGGGGAAATGATTGGATCGAGCCACATTCGTAACCACGAAGCGAATCTCTCGCCAAAAGGTGCGCGGATCTCATGGGCAATTTGAGAGCCCGAAGTAGCCAGGAGGATCCTTTCATTCAGACCTGCGGGTAGTGGTTTTTCCTCGCCGATGTAGGTGTAGCAAGCGCCGATGGCTCTGACGACTTCACCGGGAAGTTCTGTGCAGCGTTCACAGAGAACAGCGTGGCGTTCCCACCGATGATAAAGCGAGGCCGGCAGAAACCCATCAAGGTAGTCGGTAAGAAACTCTTCAAAGTCTTCGCAGCTCATCGCCGTTTCGGGCATTGTGCTTGAGAGTATGCGTGCCTCCAATTCTCTGGGTGAAGGCGGGACACTTGCAGCCTGACAGGCCTGCATCGTGTTCTTCACTGCACTCAGAGTTTCATGACACACCGGGCACCGCAGAGCATGCTCGGCAAACGCCTTGTGCACGTTGGGCTCGAGTATGCCGTCGAGGTAATCGGTCAGCCGGTCTTCAAAATCATTACAAAGCATCAAATCTTCTCTTCCCGCCCCGCTCTTTTCATCGAACCCTCCCTAACGGTGGGCTACTGCCAAACTGCATCGCTCCCCGCGAGCGAAACAGTTCTTCCAATCTAAGCCTCGCTCACAGCCAAAACTTTCATTCGCCTAAGTATCCTGGCCAATTCGATCCGCCCGCGATTAATTCGCGATTTCACGGTGCCTTCAGGTATTTCCAACAAATCAACAATCTCCTGGTAGCTTAATTCCTCGATGTCTCGGAGGATCACGCAGGTCCGCAGGTCAGGCGACAACTTGTCTATTCCGGCCTGAACCTGCGCGCCTAGTTCCTGACGCTCCAGCTCCTGTTGTACTGAGCGAGAAGCCGTATGAAGGTGATAAGTGTGATCGGCGAGGTCGTCTGCCTGATTGTCGTGTGGCGTGCGCTGTCGCTTTCGGTAGTCGTCGATAATCAGATTTCGCGCCAACCTCATCAGCCAATTCTGCAGGTCACCCTGTTTGGCGTCATATTGTTCCAAAGATCGATAGATTCTAATAAAGACTTCCTGAGTTAAATCCTCAGCAGCGTCTGCTCGCGAAGTAAATCGGTAGGCCAGGTTATAGATTCTTCGCGAATAAGTATGAACAATATCTTCCCAGGCCGCGCCATCTCCCGCGCGACACTTGCGAACCAACTCGGCTCCTTCGTTGGCAGCCAAAGCGCTTGCAACCCTCACTTATTGTCTCCGCCTACCTGGTTGTACGAGTGCGACTCGCGCCACCCGGGATTTCCCCTGGTGAGACGGATTTACGATTCGCTTAACGGGAAAGTTCCCGGTCAAGCGCGGGAACCAATAATTCGTGAACCAGGAGCGCCAAATTTTGGAGTGCGGTGACCCGTCACCGCTTTGTTCGGTCGCGACCTGTCGCGGCCTTCTAAGCATAAGCGTTCACTCGCGAGTTGCGGCGTCGAGCCGCCGCAGAGCAAAGCGGTGAGCGGGGTCCCCGGCCGGGCAGTCCGGCTGGGGTGCTTGACAGGTCATCGCACTCCAAAAGCCCTTCTTGCTCCGTGTTATGAACTGTAGTAGCCTTCGCCCGGCCCAATATCTTGTGGTTTGGCCCTTAACGAGTCAAGCGTTTACGAATTCTTGAAGTCTAATACACGAAAATACGTTGAGTTTGGAGCTCTTTGCTTCCTGGCCCTGGCCATTCTCTGGTGGTTCGGCAGGAAGCTCGACTGGCACGAAGTCCGTCAGGCTGTCAGCCATGCGAACCCTTATCTCCTGGGTCTGGCAGCGCTGGCAATTAGTTTGGCCTATTTCTTTCGCGCCGCTCGGTGGGGCGCGTTGCTCGCTCCTCTTTCTCCGGCCAGTTTGCGAAATCTTTATGTGGCGACGACAGTAGGGTTTGGCGCGGTGTTCTTATTAGGACGTACCGGCGAGGTCGTACGTCCGGTCGTCCTGCCGATGCTCGACCCAAAAATCCGCCCCAGTGCTTCCTTCGTCACGATCATGGTGGAACGAATCTACGACATGATCGCGGTTGTTCTTTTGTTTGCAGTAAATCTTCTGTGGTTTCAACCGCCCGCAAACGCTGGTGTGGAGTTTGGCCGGGTTCGCACGGCTGGGATCGTTTTGCTATTGGTCGCGTTCGCGGGAGTTTTCGGACTGACTCAGTTTAGAAAAAAGTCGAAGGGCGCCATTGGCTGGATAAGAGAGAAACTGGAAGGCCGACGTTTTGTTCCGGCGCGGCTGACACGCGCGATACTGAGTATTCTGGAACAACTCGCGAGCGCGTTGCGAGTGCTGGTGGACGCGCGTGAACTTGCCGTTACTGTCGGCTGGTCTGCAATGGTCTGGATCGCCATCGCACTCGCGCAGCTGCTGGTATTTCGCGCCTTTGGACTGCCGTTTGGGATAACTCAGACAGTTTTTATTCTTGGTTGGTCGCTGGTTGGTTCCCTTGTGCCGACGCCGGGTGGCGCGGCGGGCGCCTTCCACGCGGCCACTGCAGCGGGACTTATTTCTCTCGGCGTACAACGTGAAACGGCTGCCGCGATTTCCATAGTGCTCCATATCGTAGATTTCGGACCGGCGTTAATCTTTGGCGTTTATTACATTGTCCGAGGTGATATCAACCTTTCACGCTTGCGCGCCAGGACGTCATCCGAATCGGTCGAACATGCAGTTGAAGACGAGCCCATTTTGCCGGATGAGCTTTACACTCAGACCGAGTTGGAAACAGCCGTTGCTCGGGATTGAATTTATCAGAGGAACGCTGATCGAAATCCATTTCTGAGGTCAAATGCGATGAAGTGTCCATTTTGCGGTTATCTCGAAGACAAGGTGGTTGATTCGCGAGAATCTCGCGAAGGCGAGGCTATTCGTCGTCGCCGCGAGTGTCTGCGCTGCGAACGAAGGTTCACTTCTTACGAACGCATCGACGAGATTCCCTACATGGTCGTGAAGAAGGACGGACGCCGCGAACCCTTTGATCGCAACAAAGTGATGGCCGGTATTCTGCGGGCCTGCGAGAAGCGGCCGGTGCCCTCGGCGAAGCTTGATGGCATCGTGAATGCGATAGAAAAATATGTGCAGGAATCGTCGGAGCGTGAAAGACCGACAAGCAAGATTGGTGAAATGATTATGCGCCGCCTGAAGGAACTCGACAAAGTAGCCTACGTTCGATTTGCCTCGGTGTATCTTGAGTTTGAAGATGTTTCCGAGTTTATGACGGAATTGAAACACCTGGTGCGAACGCGCGCGAATCAGGCTGGCAAGAAGAGCTGATTTTGGAGTGCGGTGACCTGTCAAGCACCCCAGCCGGGCTGCCCGGCCGGGGACCCCGCTCACCGCTTTGGTCTGCGGCGGCTTGACGCCGGAACTCGCAAGCAATGCTGATGTGAAAATGGTCGCGACAAGTCGCGACCGAGTAAGGCGGTGACAGGTCACCGCACTCCAAAATGATTAAACCTGCACGCGCAACAGGCCTTGAACGCCTCGAACTCCATCGCCTTCGCGATCGCGTGGGACGATTATTTGCCGCGTTGCAGGAAGCGACCGTCGCGGATGATCCGTTGGCTTCGGAGAGCTGGGCGCCTCCCGTGGATCTTTGTGAAACCGCGGATGCGATCGTGGTGCGAATTGAACTCCCCGGCCTGACGGCCGAACAGATCAAGATCGGCGCGACTAATACCCAGCTGAGAATTTGGGGCGAGAAAAAACGACGAGTGGCGCGCAACAAAATACTCTCGCACCATTGCTCGGAACGCAGTTACGGTAAGTTTAGCCGGCTTGTGCCAATGCGTTGGACAGTCAGCGTGCGAAATGCGACTGCTGAGGTGGCAGATGGAATGCTTACGATACGTCTTCCCAAGATTGAGGACCGCAGAGGAGTAGAATTTAAGATACCGGTAAAAGACGCTGACGCTGATTGAGACGGTTTCGTCTGAAGGAATACACCACGACTGAAACTTGAGAACAAATAGATCGGCAACAATGAAGTAGTAAGAAACTAATTATGGCAATCATCAAAGACAGTGAAATAACCGAAAGCATTGAAGTAGCGGAGACTAGTCAGGACTTGCAGATTCCCAACGATCTGCCGGTGTTGCCACTACGTGACATCGTCATTTACCCGTTCATGATTGTGCCGCTCTTCGTTTCGCGCGAAAAATCCATTCGCGCTGTGGACGAAGCTCTGGGCGAGAATCGCATGATCCTGCTCGCTTCCCAGAAAGATCTCGACAAGGAAGAACCCACTGCTGAAGACCTCTACAAAGTGGGCACGGCAGCCGTGATCATGCGCATGTTGAAACTGCCGGATGGTCGCATACGGATACTCGTGCAAGGACTCGCTCGCGCCGAAATCGAATCTGTAGACACTACTGGACAGTACATTCGTGCTCATGTGCGCGTAATGGATGAAGTTCTTCCTCCCGAGCGGTCGCTCGAAGTTGAGGCGCTGGTCCGAAATGTTCGCGGCTCGATGGAGAAAGCCATCAACCTGGGCAAGAACATTTCGCCCGAAGTGATGGCAATCATCGCGAATTTGGACGACGCCGGACGATTGGCCGACCTCTCCGCTTCCAATCTCGAACTCAAGGTCGAGGACGCGCAGTCGGTTCTCGATATTCCTGACACCACCGCGCGATTACGTCGCGTGAATGAGCTGCTCAACAAGGAAATCGAGGTGTTGACCGTCCAGCAGGAAATTAACACCCAGGCCCGCGCTGATATTGATCGGTCGCAACGGGAGTTTTATTTGCGACAACAGATGAAGGCAATTCAAAGCGAACTGGGCGAAGGCAATGAGCTGGCAGAGGAAGTGGCGCAGTTTAGGGAGAAGATCGAAACCTCAAATATGCCGAAAACCGCCGAAGATGAAGCGCTGCGACAATTGAAGAAGCTCGAGCGCATGCATCCGGATGCGGCCGAGACGGCGACGCTGCGAAACTGGATGGAGATAATGACGGACCTGCCGTGGTCGAAAGCGTCTGTTGATAACCTGGACTTACAAAAGGCCGAACGGATTTTGAACGAAGATCACTATGGTCTGGAGAAAGTTAAGGACCGAATAATTGAAGCGCTGGCGGTACGCAAGCTGAAGGAAAAACCCAAAGGGCCGATTCTTTGTCTCGTCGGTCCCCCGGGAGTCGGCAAAACGTCCCTCGGTCGGTCGGTCGCCCGCGCGCTTGATCGTAAGTTCATGAGGTTGTCACTTGGGGGAGTTCACGACGAAGCTGAGATTCGAGGTCACCGGCGAACTTACGTCGGCGCCATGCCCGGCCGCGTTATCCAGTCGATTCAACAAGCCGGTACCAACAACCCGCTGATCATGCTCGATGAGATCGATAAGGTTGGTGCGGATTTTCGCGGTGATCCGTCGTCGGCATTGTTAGAAGTCCTCGACCCGGAACAGAACAACAGTTTCCGTGATAACTATCTCGGCGTGACGTTTGATTTGTCCAACGTCATCTTCATGACTACTGCCAATGTGCTGGACACAATCCAACCGCCGTTGCGTGATCGCATGGAGGTCATTCGTCTGGCGGGTTATACCGAGGAAGAAAAGCGCGAGATTGCCCGGCGACATCTGATGCCGAAACAGCTCGAAGAAAACGGCGTCACCGCGAAGGATCTGCACATTTCCAAAACGGCACTGACTGGCCTTATTCAGCAATACACGCAGGAAGCGGGACTGCGGCAGCTGGAGCGAGAGATCGGGCGAATCTGCCGCAAAGTTGCGCGGCGAATCGCGGAAGGTCATAAGGGCTCTGTCAGCGTTTCGCTAAAGAATCTGCATGAATTCTTAGGCGCACCGAAGATTATTCCCGAGGAAGTACTCAAGAAGGACCAGGTGGGCGTGGCAACCGGACTTGCCTGGACTGCGGTTGGTGGAGACGTGCTTTTTATAGAGGCGTTAAAGATGAAGGGGAAAGGCAATCTCGTGCTCACCGGCCAGCTCGGAGAAGTTATGCGCGAGTCGGCTCAGGCCGCATATTCGTACGCCAAGTCGAAAGCGAAGGAACTGGAGATCAACGAAGACGATTTCAGTAACTACGATCTTCATATTCACATTCCGGAGGGCGCGATTCCCAAGGACGGACCGTCAGCGGGAATTACGCTTGCCACCGCAATGGTGTCGGCCCTCTCGGCGAGGCCTATTAGGAAAGACGTAGCCATGACCGGCGAGATCACACTGCGTGGAAATGTCCTTCCCGTCGGTGGCGTTAAGGAGAAAGTGCTGGCTGCGCGGCGTGCTCGAGTCTCAACCATCATCCTACCGATGCAAAACAAGCGTGACCTGGATGAGGTTCCAAAGGAACCCTTCAAAGACATTCGTTTCGTCTTCGTTGAGAACATGCGGCAGGTCTTTCGCGAAGCCCTGAAGGAGCAGGTGGTTCCGCCCGTGAGTTCGGGGCCAAGACCGCAAAGAATGCCTCAAGCTGCAGCAGCTCGACCTGCGTAGCATTCCGCTGGGCGGAAAAGTAGAACAAGAGTTCGATCCAAACGTGATTTCGACGCGTAGCGTCGGCATGAGCTTAGCCGTGGCTTTCAAGCCACAGCAATCGAGCCCATAAGAACAATTCCGTCGCGTGGCGACGGTTGAGTCTGTTCTTCTACCGTCGCTGACGCGACGAGGTCGTTTCGCGCAACCTTGATCCCGGCCTTGAAGAGTCTGTGTCAAAACTCGCGTTCGCAGCGCCAACGGCGCGGAATGTAATAGCCTGGGCCATCGGCCCAGGGGGGAGCCAGCGACTCTCCCGAGCGCTGAAGGCGCGCA
>JBOGOP010000041.1:0-29061 GCA_050747225.1 Pyrinomonadaceae bacterium | reverse complement strand
GGTTTCTGGAAACGCATTACGAGGGCCGTTCAAACATCCCGGCACATACAAACTTTATTGTCGCCGCGAACCACTCGTCTCACCTGGACATGGGACTGACCAAGATGGCGCTGGCCGAATCCGGCAAAGACATGGTTGTGCTTGCCGCCGCTGACTATTTCTTCGACACCAAATACAAGCGCGCGGTAATGGAGAACTTTACTAACCTGGTGCCGATGGAGCGGACCGGATCTCTGCGACAGTCGCTGCGTCATGCGAGTTCGTTTCTCAACCGCGGCTACAACGCACTCATCTTTCCTGAGGGCACTCGTTCGGTGACTGGCGAGATGGCGGAGTTCAAACCAGTTATCGGTTATCTAGCGCTACATACTGGCGTAGGCATACTGCCCGTTTACCTGGAAGGCACGCACGATGCAATGCCGAAGGGTTCAAACATCATCAAGAATCGAAAAGTCGGCGCGCGCATCGGCCGCTATCTCGAGTCAGCAGAGCTCGAAGAGATGACGAAGGGACTGCCGCGCACCGAAGCCTACCGCCTGATTGCAGCGCGCGTGAAGCACGAAGTTGAAAACCTTCGCGATCAAGCTCGCCGGCCTTTCCACGCAAAAGAATTACGAAAACAGTGGAAGGCGGAAAGGCGCGCCGGGAAAGCAGCAGTCAGTGATGAGTAATGAGTGCTGAGTACTGAGGCACGAACGAGTAGTTCAGAGTTCATAACATCAAGCTTCAGCTTGCGTCCCTGGTGAGCAAAGCAACCTAAAGGTTGAACTCTGAACTGCTTTTACGTTCAGTACTCAGCACTCAGTACTCAGCACCCAGTATTTGATTTATATGCCTACAAAGCAGCCACAAAAGCGAACCGCTCGGATGACGCCGGTTAAAGCTGAGACCAGGCGCCGCGCCGCAATAGAGAAACGACCGCGCGCTGCGACACTCGTCACCGGCGGCACGGGGTTTCTCGGTTCGCATCTGGTGCGACAGCTGGTTGCAGAAGGCGCTAAAGACATTCGCGTCATGGCGACCTCCATTCCTGATTGGCTGGTCGCTCTGGGAGTAGAGACGCTCGAGGGTTCGATCACGAAAGAGAGCGACGTGAAGCGCGCCGTCGAAGGTATCAGCCAGATCTATCACCTGGCCGGCAAGGTTTCACGCGAACGCGACGATGCGCGCGAAATGTACAAAGTCCATGTTGAAGGCACGCGTCTTTTGTGTGATGCAGCCAGAGCCGCCGATGTGAAGACGATTGTGCTTGCATCCACCAGCGGCACAATTGCCGTGACTGAAGATGGCGAGATTGTTCCCGACGAGTCGTACCCTCCGCCGCTCGACATTGTTGCCCGCTGGCCTTACTACGCCAGCAAGGCCTACCAGGAAATGGCGGGGCTTGAACGCTTCAACGGCAAGGGCCTTCGTTTGGTGATCATGAATCCAAGTCTGCTGCTCGGACCCGGCGATGAGCGCTTGAGTTCAACGAAAGTTGTGCTTGATTTCATGGCGCGAAAGATTAGCGCCGTGCCCAGCGGCGGAGTGAGTTTTGTCGACGCGCGCGATGTAGCACAGGCCTTTCGCGTCGCGATGAAGAAGGGGCGGCACGGCGAGCGTTATCTTCTGGGCGTTGCTAACTGGACCTTTGAAAGATTTTTTGGACGACTCGCGCGACTGACGAAAGTCTCCGCGCCGAAGTTTGCTTTACCCTCGAAGCTCATGGTGACGGGCTCGCAGATCGTTGACTCCCTTTTTCGGCAGTGGAACTTCGCCTCACCGGTCGAGCCTGGCGCAATTGAGATGGCGCAGTATTTTTGGTACCTAAACTGCGCCAAGGCAGCGCGCGAGCTTGGCTTCCGCCCGCGTGACCCCGGCGAGACACTTCACGATACTGTCTCTTACCTACGTGAGAATTTTCTTGGTGGCGATGCGTTTGGGAAGTGAGTCATAGAGCACGTAAGCAGCTCAACTCCTTGGAGTGCGCCGCCTTGTCGGCGCTTTGGCCAGTGCCAGCTGTACGGCACATCTTCTGTCATCTTTTCAACCGCCAATTGCCGCTAACCGACGTCAGGCCAAAGCGCCGACAAGGCGGCGCACTCCAAGGAGTTACCTCTCAAACTCAGCAAACGCTGTCGCCAACCGTGCGGCCCATTCGCTGTAGCCAAGCTCGCTTGGATGAAACCCATCCGCGCAAAAGAGCTCGTTACATCGTTGTCGCTCAATCTTGAAAGGCACGTACACAACTCGCTTCAACCTTTGCGCCATTTCATGCGAAGCGTGCCCCAGCGCCGCGGATCTCGCGCCTAACACAAAGCTCAACGGCTGTGGCAACGCGGGAAAGTAATCGAGTGGCGGCACTCCAGACAGCAGCACCAGCGCATCACCCACCTTCGCACGCACGTCTTTGATCAGCTCTTCGATGTCCGAGGCCCATCGCCGCGCGGTGTGCAATTCGATAGCATCGTTGACGCCCAGCGCAATCATTACGACGTCGGCTTGACGACCAGCCAGCTTAGGAACCAACTCCGCGCGGCCCTTACGGGCGTTGATGCCTGACCGTGCTACCACCGTCCATTCAACTTTTCGGTGCGTCCGTCGACTTATGTACTGCGCGAGTTGTCCAGCTAAACCAGTTTCGTGGGTGCGCGCCCCGATGCCGGCAACCGTCGATTCCCCGAGAGCGATGAGTCGAAGCGGCCCGCCACCTCCGGGAACAGTTCCTTCCAAGGGTCCAGCGGCATCTGGCAAGCGCGGAGTGGTTCTTCGCAGCCAATAACCCTGAATTAGAAGTAGGGGGAGCAGTGGCGGAGTCAGAATTATGGCGAGGTGTCTGGTCATGGATCATGTAGTTTAGAGTTCAAGCTTTAGCTTGCGTCTTCGGTGAGCAAAGCAGCCTAAAGGTTGAACTCTGAACTGCTTGACGCTATCCATTGCTCGCAAACATGTAGATTCTTTGAGTGGGATGTTCAAACTCGTACGGGTCACGCTCGATGATCTTTATGTCCTGGAACCCCGCTGTCTCGAGATAGCCAGCCATCTCGGTTCCCTGAAAAAGTCGGAAATCGATCGATACTGTCTCTCCGTACCATTCGTCACGATGAAGTTCGCCTTCACCGCCGTGGAACACCAGGAATAACTTTCCGCCAGGAGTCAGCACGCGACGCATCTCCTGGAGCGCTCGAGTTAGAGCTTCTCTTTGAATGTGAATTATTGAGTAGAACAAGACGATCGCCGCCAGCGAAGCGTCAGGAAAATGCAGCGCTAGCATGTCGCCCTGCGAGAACGGAATGTCAGGGTTCAAACGGGCGGCGACCCTCACCATCTCCGCGGACAAGTCGACGCCGCGCATGTCCACGCCGCGATCCTTTAGATAACGTGCGACCTGACCGGGCCCGCACCCTAACTCGCAGACAGCGCCTGCTCCGCTGACACTCTCGGCAAACTGATCCAGAAGTTGACGGTCAAACGGCTTGCGCTCGAGCTCGTCAAAAAACTCCGTCGCATATTGTTCCGCGACGCGATCATAGCCTGCCTGCGAGCCAGATTTAGTCATACTCGCCCACACAACCAGTTCCGTCAGGGACGTAATATTTATGGAACATGGCTTCTGGTGAGGTCTCGTAGCTCCGGAGGAGCGCAACGTTCGACTGCTCTCGTGCCCGTGACCAAATATGTCGCTCCTTCGGAGCTGGAATTCTTAATTGGCCAGCGTGGCTATAAACATCCGGCTCCTACGGAGCTAAGCCTTTTACTCCTTTTCTCCAAGCGCCGCGTACTTAAACAAGCGGAACCGGTAGCGTTGGCCGTCACGGATCTTCTTCGCTATCGCAGCGTGCAGGTTTTCATCCCAGGTCGAGTATTGGTCGATAAACCGATCCGCGGCTGCCTTGTCGCCCTGATACTGCACGTCCAAAGTCTTTGCCAACATCTTACCGACCACATCGTGATACTTGTCGTAGTGAATGCGAAGCAGCTTGCTCGCCGGATCAAATGTCAGCAGCCCGTTGGCCAAAAAGAAATTCCATTGCATGAGCTGCATAGTGTTGTACGGCTGATCTCGCCGTGGCTTGTTGTTCTGCAGGACGCGCAGGATGCCGCCGGCATAAACACTCCTGAGCTGGGCATCGTTGTAGTAGCCCTGCTTATGCAAAGCCTCCGCGACAAAGAGCGAAACCAGATCTGCCTTCATCTCTTCCAACACATCTGAATCTTCCTGCAAGGCCTCATCGAGATCGCGATCGTCTTTTGTTCGGTCAACGCCCAGGTAATGTCCAACCTCGTGCCAGAGGGTACGATAGAAATTCCCTTCGTTAGTAAGATCCTTCGCGTGTTCGCCAACAGCGGCCGTGAGCGTTCCGGAGGTTGCCTCAAAGATGCTCTGGTCGCGCATGATGTTGGCGCGAAGCAGAATAGTGCGGCCATAGCGGCGAGCCAGATAGCTCTCGTTCGGAAGTATCGTGGCTGTATTACCACCACGCGCCTGGCCGAAGTCAGCAACGACGTCGTAAACGCCGACGGGTATATCTTCGCGTACCTTCTTGTGGTGATCGTAAGGAAGTGAATCCTCAAGCGACTGCAACCCTCGCATGGCCTGGCGCAAAGCCGTAGTCTCCTGTGCTCGTGTCGCCAGCAGACTAAATGCAAAGAACGTCTTCACGCCGTAGAGTTCGTCGTCGTAGGTCTCATAAGATCCGATTTGCGCATTGAGGTTTTTGAAATGACCTGTCACCCAGGCCGCATCACCCGACTCGTAGTCGTCTGACAAAAGATCGCGCGCGCGGTTACGCAGATACTTTGCAAACTCCTCGTCGTCTTTCTCCAAAATCTTTGCGGCCTCATTCAAGAGGCCATACGCCTTCATGACGTCGTCGGCATAGGCGAGCGAATAAGGCACCGCATAGAACCCCTTGACCGTCTCGGGAACTTCTACGACTGCGCCGTGATGCGATCTTGCTTTGCCGCCGATCAGGGTGAGCAAGTAGCTCCGTAGGCCCGGATGAAGTGTGCTAATTGCTGGATATTGTTCCAACTTTACGAGATCGCTAAGAACAGTGTTCCTGGTGTTGTAACGAACCAGACCGCGTGAATCCATCAGCTCTGAGCGTTTCTCAGAATGTGTGGCGAGAAAGGCTTCTATTTCCTCCTTCTTAACACCCCATGGGTACATGTTCTTGCCTGGCTCGACGCCGGCCACCAGCAGGAACGGCTCACGTTTGTTTTCCAGCGTCGTCGCGATTGGTCCTTGATTCAAGCGATAGAGGGTGCGCAGGTTCTGCGTCGCCGGCGACGAGCCGGTTCGTACATCGAGTTGCAGCAGGTCGCGAGATGCCTGACGTGCCTGTGGATGCCGTTGTTGCTCATAGAGACTCTGAAAGATTTGTCCCACTTCCAACAGCTTCGCCACCGCCTTGCGCTCGGCTTCTGTCAGGTGCGACAACTCAGGCGCCAGTCGAATCGTCTGCGTCTTGTCGATAATCGGCTGGCTCTTTTCCAGCGGCCAGTAGCCGGGCGGCAGGTCCCTTGAAGTCGTCCTACGTCTTCCAGTTTGGGCTAGAGAGCTGCTCACAATCATCATTAGAATTGCTATCGTCAGTAGTCGCTTCCGCATCAGTTCTTCACCACGCTTGTGTAACGCAAACTGTTAGTTTGCGGGTGTCTTGAGTGTCATTCAATCATCGCAAACTAACAGTTTGCGTTACAAAAGGGCCACTACCAAAATCCAGGGAGTCGTTTGTTGCGTTGACGGTGAGTATACCCTACGGGCATTGCCCGAACTACGTGTCCGATGATTCTTGCAGCCACGCGTCGCCTAAATCCCGCGCCAGATCGTTGTTACCTTTCGTTTCTCTCCAAATTGTTGGGTTATCGACGAGGCACCAGGATTGCCACTCACGCAGCATGTTCCAACCGTCGGTTTCAATCCCTGAGACTTCTCCCCACTACCCGGCTGGCTCCATAGAGCGCCAACGAAGTTATTCTTTCGAGGCCCACAAAACAAATCCATGGTTAGGTGGTATTCAGCGGCGCTGGCAGCGGGAACGGCGGCGGCGCAAGGTTGGCCGTGCTTACGATATGGCGCTGGAGATTGCGCGCGTGCTTCCTGCCAACTCACACGTCCTTGATGTTGGTTGCGGCAATGGCTACATCGCGCATCACTTGTCGGCCTTGCTTCGAGCGAATGTCATTGGGTTGGATCTCGACGCCATAACGGAAGCTGCCATTGACTACCGGCAGTTTGACGGCAAACACTTTCCTGTTGCGGACCGATCAGTGGATGCCGTGTTGCTCTGCTACGTATTGCATCACGCGCAGGATCTCGCAATCGTGATGAGCGAATTGCGACGCGTTTTAGGCTCGGGCGGTCTGGCTATTATTTATGAGGACATTCCAGCGCTCTGGTGGGACCGTCTGGTTTGTAAAGCGCACAATCTGAAGTGGCGCAAACGCACGGGCCCTTGCACGTTTCGTCGCGAATCGGAGTGGTGGTCGGTATTCAGCTCCGCGGGATTTGAGATTGTGAGTGAGCGTCGTCTATCGCGCTGCCGGAATCTTGCGCATCCCGTCCGGCGCAGGTTTTATGTGCTAAGTAGAAACGACAATCAAAGCAGTTATGCTTGAACTCGTTCCCAAGGGCCCCAAATTGCGAACGTCATTCCGGGAACCTGCAAGTTCACAAATAGAGTTTGACCGTCAGGACTAAACGTCAGTCCGGCTAGCTCCTTTTTCTCAAACCCCTGTGCGATGTTTTTGGCAAGATCGAATACTTGTCCCTTTGGTGTTAACACCCGCAGATAGGTCCAATGGTCATTGTCCTCGCAAATGACAAGGTTCCGGCCGGCAAGGCAGATGTTATCCGGCAGGTACAAGAGTGACGTTTCGCCTGGTTCGAGGAGCAGAGTGAGATGTCCCTCATCTTTCCCAGCGGGAACGTACTGCCACACCTGACCCAACTCCTTATTCCCACCGCTTGTCGAAGTGAAATAGACAACGCCGTTTCCGTAGAAGCATCCCTCCAGACGCGCGAAGGTTGCCGCGCCGGCGGCGATTCCCTGTTTGTAAACGGCGAGATTATCGAGTTCGGCTTCCGGTGGATCCGGATTCGAGATATCAACCCAGGCGGCTGGTAGAGCAATCCCTGTTTTTTGCCCCGTGCGTGTGTCGAAGTTCGGCCGATCTTTGATCGCCAGCATCTGCAATCGACCACCGGCGCTCAGTTCGCCCGCTTTGTCTGGAATGAACCGGTAGAATCCGGACTTCGCAAAATCTTCGGTGAGATAAACGATACCTGTCTGGGTATCAAACGCCACCGCTTCGTGAACGAAACGACCCATGGCTTTTAGCGGCACCGGTGCGACTGGTTCATTGGCTGACGCGGAAACTTCGAAACAGTAGCCATGATGCTTTTCAAACTCACCCTCGTTCACGCCGTCCGTGTTTTTGACTGGCGCCGGACCAAGCACGGTTTCTTCACAACTGATCCAACTATTCCACGGAGTTGCACCACCCGCACAATTAACAACTGTTCCACTCAGGCTGACGAAATCGCGCACGAGTTCGCGTGTCTTAGGATCGATGATAAGCGTGGTGGTACCGCCCGAGGCTAGCTGATCGTAGGCATTCGGCCCGATGGCGGCGCCGGGCTTGCCAAGCTTCACGTCTACTTCGTGATTGCGCACTAGTCTAAGCTGGTTATTTACGACAAACGCAGCCATGCCGTCGTGCGCGGAAGGAGTTGGATGTTGGTCGAACATCGCCGTCCCCGTTTTGCCAAACACGTTGTATTGAAAATCCCTGGGCAAGGCCAGCAAAGTCTCGCCGGTGTTATTAGTCTTCGCGGCTGATAGCGGACCATACGGCGACGTAGACGAGAGCGAGGCCGGCACCTCGAGTAAGCCATATCGTTTTGCCAATCCATAAAAAGCGAGCAAGCCGCCGCCCGTCAGCCCGGCGCTTAATAGAAACTCTCTTCTGCCCAGTTTAGACAAATGTTTTCCCTCTACTGCGAGATCGTTAAAGTTGATCACTCTCTGGATCAGCTCCTGGACCCCCGCAAGTAAGCCGGGAACTGGTCGATAATCCTCAGTTGACTCAAGGATCCGGCGCTACCGCGCTTCTTAGAAACTTGTCCAAAAAGTCCTTATTTTTGCGGACAAGTTTCATCTCGTTATCTGCGTGTCGCAGACGAGCAAAGCTACTCGGTTCTGCAGGCAAAGGACCTGGGCCCCGCTCGCACTCAGATCACGCCGATCTGTCTATTCATCGCGAGGAAATCAAAGTTGTTCCAGGCTTCGGCAATCTTTCCATTCTTGATCCGCGCGAACACCATTCCGGTAAACGCAACCGGCGCGTTGCTGGCGGAAACTCCAAGATGATCGCCGGCGTGTCTGCCTCGAACAGAGCAGCGTACCGCAACCATATCTCCCTCGGCGATTGTGTCTTCAACGATCACCTCGATGTCGGGGAAGGCGCCGCGAAACACAGCGTGAAACGGGGTGAAATCGGCCGGGCCTTTCATTGTCCTGCCGGTTTCGTCTGAGAGGCCGTGAGCAATGCCGTCAACAGCGAACATCTCATGAATCGCCTCGGCCCTGCCTTTATTCCAAACCTCTTCAAACCAACGTCGCATCAGCGCCTTGTTTGCTTCCAGCGTGCTTTGTTCCTGCATGAGGTTCCTCCGCTTCGCAGATCTCTAAATCCGTTTTACTCTTCAACCAGGTCAGCAGACAGCGGCGCATCATTTGGCCCCGCGGCCGCCGCAATCTGCAATAGCCAATGAAGCTCTTCGGTCTGCTCCTCGTTTAGTTCGGTAAACTGAACACCAAAACCGTTTGCGTTGTGATGCCTGACTTCGCCTTCAAGATAAAGCCAGTCACCGTCCGGCAACAGTATCCGAAAACCAACAATCTCTCCTTGCCTGACTTCGCCCACGGAATCGAGGTGGCAACCGCCCTCAGACAGATCCGTGATGCGGGCGCTGTGGGCCTGCGTCGAGCTGTCCCACATCGCCTCCAGTCTGACACTTAATCTTGGTTTACTTCTTCGATCATCCATGGTTCGACCTCACAGAAAAAATACCGCTGTTGTTGTAAAGACGACAGGAGGACATCTTCTTCCGTGAGTGTTCTGGGCAGGCGCAAGATCAGCGATCAAATCTCGCCCATCTTACACCCACTCAGAGTTTATTCGACATGAAACTTTATGCAGAATTCGGTGGGCGACCGGCGTAAGCACGATACCCATGATTTCTATGGCCGCCATCAAGTGGGAAACTGAGTTATCTCGCCCGGCTTGCGCAACATCTTGTTAACTTCGCCCAGGTGGGTTTCTTCCTCGGCAATCATCTCGCGAGCAAACTCTTCAAGCAGCACTGAGCGATCGCGCACCAGGTCAAGCAGTCTCGTGTAAAGTTCGAGGCCTTTTTTCTCTGCATCGAGCGATTCGAGGAGGATGTCGTTGATGCCGTGCTTATGTGTTTCCAGCAGCGAGCCGATTTTCAATGAAGGATGCTCGCCGAAGTGGGTAACCAATTCACCGGCCGCATTTGCGTGCGCAAGACAGGTAGTGGCTTCGCTACGAAGCCAGCTGACAATAGGAATGCGGCTGTAACCAAAAACCATGAGCGCGTAATGCGTATACCTGACAACACCTGCAAGTTCGGTTTCTAAAATCTCATTCAACAGTGCTACAGCTGCCGCCTGATCAAAATTCTGGTCTGCCATGGCTATCTATCTCCCTCCTGACTGTTTGCCGCTTTAAGTACATCACCACGCTTTGGCATTACAGTCACGTCTGTGTTTTAAGAATTCACAATCGCAAATTGCGTTACAATAAAACAGATGCAGCCGACTCCAGCCATAGCGTACGTCATCATCTACAGTCGTCCCGGTTGTCATCTTTGCGACGAAGCTAAACAGACTATGGAAAGCGCTGGATGTCCGAATGAATATACGCTTGAAGAGATTAATATTGAAAGTGATCCGGATCTACTCAAGCGGTATCAGTATGACATTCCGGTCATCACGATCAACGGTGTCGAAGCGTTCAGACATAGGTTAACTGCTGAAGCGTTCCGGGCGCTGCTTTGAAAAGAGCGGGGGCAAGCCCGCCTTCCCAACCTGAGAGATTCTCACAACTCGAGTTCGCTCCACCGTGAAGGCCTTCAAGCCGAATAAGACATTCAAGTCTGAAAAGCTCACAGGTCAGGAAGGGTGGTTTACCCCCGCCCCCGCCCTCGCCGCGGTCGCATTCAAATTCAACTGACTGGAATACTCTTCGATCGACTCAAACAGTCGCTCGCGTTCCGGTTCATTCGTCGACTGCCGATAAGACATCACCAGGTCTTTGAGCGTAGCTAGCTCGCGGTAGAGTCCGGCGCTTTCGATAGGCGGCGTGAGATAGGAAATCAGCTCGGCATACGAACGGCGCTTCGCAATTGAGCCTTCCGAAGGGTTGTTGACGCTGTATATGTAAATGTTGGGTAACTCACCAATCAAACGATCCGGCCAACACTCAGCCGACAGCCCAATCTGCTTGCCGGGCATAAACTCAATCGCTCCGTGTGTCCCGACGTGGACGACCGCGTCCACATCCAGAACTCGCGAGAGGTAAGTGTAGAAGGCCATGAAGCCGTGATGAGGGGACCCGCTGCGGGCCATCATCAAGCGCATGGGATCGCCTTCATAGCCAAACGTAGGCTGTAAGCCGATGAAAACATTTCCGAGCTGAAGGCCCTGAATCAACAGTTTGCCGCTAAACGAATTCACACGACCCGGCGCAGCTCCCCAGTCCTCCTCAACTTCGTCGACATACGGACAAAGACGACGATACTCAGCGACATTCATTCGATAGGCGACGTTAGCCGTAGCGCGGAAGCTTTCGGCATTTCCACCGATAAGCATCTCTCTCAACTCATCGGCGCTGTGAGGTAACTCGAGCTTGTAACCTTCGTCCTGGAGTCTCTTGAGTGTGTCCCAGAGACTGGGAAACACGTCCAGGTCTGCCGCCGTTCCGATGTTCCCCTTGTTTGGCGGAAAGCAGAAAAGAGTTAGTGCCAGCCTGAGTTCACTGCGCGGTGCGGTGTGCAAGCGGTTCCAACGTCGCAGGCGTCGCGCAAATCTCACGCAGCGATCATTTAGGGCTACCGGCTCTTCACCGCTCGCCGGGATGCCGCCGTAAATGAAGGGTTCGGTCGCACCGTCGATCTCAGGGATTGCGATCTGCATTCCCGATTGCACGGGATTGAGGCCGGTTTGCGATGAACGCCATGAGTCAATCGTCTGTGTGTCTAAACTTACAGCGGATCGATACGGACGATTCAACTGTTGCAAAAATTCTGCCGCGGCTTCGCTGTCGTTCATCGCCGGCCCGCCAACAAAGCTGAAACCGGTTAGCGAAACGATCTGGCTGACACGAGAATTGTCAGTTGTTTGGTCTTTGGCCTTTGGTCTTTGCTCTTTTCTCTTATTCTTGACTTTGGACCTTGGACTTTGGACTTTGGACTCATCGGATTCAACGAAGAAAGCACCGACCGCTTCCCTGTTGTCCATCAAAGTCGATAGCGCCGGAATTACACTTAAGCCTTCAGCTTCGATAGCGCGAATCAGCGCGTCGTAGTGCTTCGTCGTCTTGCTTACGACCTGTGGCCGCATCAACAAAAGACCAATTGTGCTGGACGGATCCAATAACCGCTCGGCGGTCTTCGGACTTTGGACTTTGGCCTTTGAGCTTCTTGTCTCGTACCACCTGCAGTACTCGGTGAACGTCTCAAACAGAGTAGTTGAATCCGGATGGTAAATCGCCACAGACGGCATACGTTCGGGTGGCTGCACTTTGATCTTCGTATTCTTCAGACGCTCGTCAGCAACATACTCCTTCAATGCGTAAAGGATCATCGAGCGGATGTTCTCGGGAGTCGGCTGGAGGAAATAACAGAAGATATTCAGGTAGTGCTTGGCGTCGCCGAGCCCGCCGGCGCTTGGTATCAACCTCAGAATGCCCGGAAGCTTGTCAATCCACTTCAGGTACTGACCATGCCCGTGCTTCCTTCCGTTCCCTGCCTGCCCTTGCTCAACCTTGCTTCGCTTCACCTGCCGCCCAACCCACGAACCTGCCGCGGCGATCAGTCCAAGCGCATCAACACCCTTTCGTCCTTCCGTTTCCCCATTCCCCTTTTCCCCAGTTCCCCCATTGCCGCCGGCGAGCCGCGAAATATCGAGCTTTCCCATCCGCGTCCGGCGCATCAACTCCGGCATGCAGTTGATGACGATCACGGCCGCGTGTCGTTTCTTGTAAGTCTTCAGCGCCGGAATAAGACGCGCCGCGTTTTCGCCGTCCAGCACGTGGATAACGAAAACAACATCGGTCTGACTTAGATCGTTATCAACTGTTTGCCATTCAGCATCGGTCAGCGGTGACCCAAAATTGTGCGTAGCCACCCGGAGCTCGAGCTTGTACTCACGGTTGAGCTCTCGCTCCGCATTCTTAAGCGGCGCAAGGAGACTGGAACCTACATAGCAAACAGTGAGCTTCATTTAGCGAACGATCCACCCTAATGACTTCGGTTCGTGTCGATTCGTGTAAGTTCGTGGATCGTAATCCGGAGCGAAAGATACAACGATCCACGAAATTACACGAAAGAACACGAACAAGTCAGCTGGCTTTAAACTCAAGTCAAAGTCTGCTCATAATACGTAGCGCTTCCACTCCAGTGTGCCCCGACTACCAAAGTTGATAAGCAGACCTACATGGTTTTTAGTGGCTTTTAGGTAGTTCAGAATTTGCGATTCCTCTTTTCCGGTCAATCGATCACAGACCTTCAACTCTGCAACTATCTGGTCAAAGCAAATCACATCTGGAACGTAACGTTTTTCTAATGCCTGTCCTTTGTAATAGATGATTAGTTCACGGTGCGGTTCGAATGGAATTTGTCGACGACCTAATTCAATTTCAAAAGCCTCCTGGTAAACAGGCTCTAGGAATCCTCGGCCGAGCTGGTAGTAGACATCCATCGCCGCTCCGATGACTTGATAAACCTCTTCTTTGAGAATGACCTCGGCCATAAATACGATCCACGAAAGGACACGAACCTACACGAACCTCAAAGCCCGCACCACAGTGGAAGGTTTTATTGGAGTTCCGTCTCATAACAGATGTCTTTCATTCACGCTATTTAGACCTATCTGTGGCGGCGTCGCGCCAATCAGTCGCGGTTTATCTAAACAACGCCTTCGAGCTGATCTGCCAGGCTCACAATAGTTTCGCGGAGCTTTTCCAGCACTTCCTCATCGGGATTCCAGTAGCCGCGATCGTGGGCCTCGAGCAGACGCCTGGTCAGCGAGCGAACGGAATGTGGATTCAACTCCAGTAACCGGTTGAACATCTTCGAATCCAACAAGAACGTTTTGGAAATTTCTGTATAGATCCATGGATCTACCGCATCAGCGGTTGCGCTCCAGCCGAACGTGTTCGCCACGTGGTTCTCAATCTCAGCAACTCCGCGGAAACCGTGTTTCAACATTCCTTCGTACCACTTCGGATTCAGCGTCTTCGAGCGACTCTCAAGCCGGACCGTTTCTGCCAACGAACGAACGCGCGTCTGTGGCGACAGTGAGTCGCACAAGTAGATTGCCGGACGAGCTTTGGTGCGCGTTTCAACTGCTTTCGAAATTCCTCCGAGATACTCGAAATAATGATCAACGTCCGTGATGCCGACTTCGAATGAATCAAGGTTCTGGTAAGTTGCTTCCACTCGCGACAGCGCGTCATCCATCAAGTGGCGCGCTTCGCGACCCTCGACGGCTCGCCCTTGTGAGTCGCGCGAGTATGCGAAGCATTTGCGCGTCACAAACAGCTCTCCGAGAGTCTCCGCAGCCTCCCACTGCGAATCCAGCACCATGAAACTCACGTTTGTGCCGTAGTTGCCCGGCGCATTTGAAAACACTCGGGTCACTGCCGCGTCAAATGTCGAAGCTCCCTCGTTCATCCGTTCGGAGATATTACGCCGGACGTAATTCATTTCCAGCGGCTCGTCAAGAACAGCAACTCGTCGCACCGCTTTATCAAGCAGAGTCATCGTCGGAGCAAACAGGTCGCGGAAGATGCCGGAAACGGTCATCACCACGTCGATTCGCGGCCGCTGCAATTCTTCGAGCGGAATTACTTCGACTTCAGTAGCCCGATTGAGCGAATCACGAACAGGCCGAACGCCGAGCAGCCAGAGCGCCTGCGCAACACCTTCTCCCTGAGTCTTTATGTTGTCCAGGCCCCATAGAACTAGTGCCACAGCCCGCGGATAGCTGCCGTGCTCGTCCTTGTAGCGATTAAGCAACGCGTCTGCAGTCAACTTCGCGCGCTGGAACGCCACCTGCGAAGGGACTGAATAAGGATTAACGGCGTGAGTATTCCGCCCAGTGGGAAGCACCAGAGGGTTCTGGACTATGTCAGCTCCGGGCCCGGGGCTAATATATTCGCCGCTCAGCGCGCGAACTAATGATTCCAGCTCATTATTGGAGTCGAGTTGATCGGCAATGCGCGTGAGCATAGAAAACGTCGGCAACGATTTCTCGCACTCGACGCCTGTCTCGCGATTGAGCCACGTAGCGGCCGACTCCGCGCCGCCTTCGCAAAACCGTCGCACTGCTTCAGAGACAATTCCATCGACTTTATCTCTCGTTTCGCTGGCTGGCCTTTCCTGGAGCAACTCGGCATAGCTATCAATGCCCAAAGCATCCGCGACCAGTGCCGGTAGCGCGCGGGTGCCGTGTTCCGGCCTATCAAACGACGCCACCATCCGCAACAAATCTGCTTTTTCCCGCAGCTCAGCGGCACGACCAAATACGTGCAGCCCGGTGGGGATTAACCGCTGTTCAATTTCAGTCAGCTCATCACAGAGCGCCATGACACGGGCGTCACGCTCGATGGAGTTCAGTTTGGATGTCATGCAGCCAGATGATTTGAAAGGTTCAACTTCACAAGACTTTGATCGTTAAGTGATCCTACGGAGTTCTTCACCGGCGAATGCAACCCTTTTAACTGAAAAGAGCAGTCGGAGCAAGCGACCAGTCGTCTCGTGCGCCACTCTTTGTTTTCAAGTCACAGGAAGAGGAGATTTTCCATATCATTTGACATCGTTCATTGGTCATTGAAGGACAGGCGACCAGTGACGGACGACCGAAGGACAATCTCTTCGGCAGCAACCGTGGGTCGACAAATAGAGAGCGGGGAGCGGTGGCGACCTGGTTCAACGTACGTAACCGTTGGACGACAAAGATGATGTGGGATGTTCTACTTACCTCGTTAGCGATATTGCTTGAATCGACTATCCCGTCCGCTCGGAATTTCACCTTGAACCAGATCGCTATCGCTCTCCGTTCTGTATTTGTCGACCCACTTGACCCGAAGTTATTGTCCTTTGGTCGTCCGTCACCGGTCGCCCGTCCTTCAATGACCAATGAAAGACGTCAAATAAACAAATGGAAAACCTGCTCTTGCTTCTTTTCTCAGCGAACCACCTGCCGACGGAGGACAGACACGAATGTCTGTCCTACAAAAGGCTGAAATTCCGGGCTTCACACTGCAATTTTTCTATTGACACCAAACTGCTTTCGTAATAGATTGCCGGCCACCTCAGGTATTGCTCCCGACAAACAACTTGCCCAGTATTTTGAACGTTCCTTAGTCGACGGTATTACTCCCGACCTAGAACCTTGCCCAGTATTTTGACTTTTCCTTAGGTGAGACGACCAGTTTTTGCCATTGGTCTCTCAGGTTATTTCTTACTCTTTTCTGTCTGGTGAAACAGCACCCCCCTTAGCTCGTTTCGACCAGCCCTTACGAACACTTGGGTTTCCAGCACTCTGAGGAACTAGCGCAATTTGCTGACGAGCAAGTGCGCCGTTCCCCCAATCACCTACCTTCAAACTTCTGGGAGGGGAGAAAGAAATGTTGAAACTGATGAAGGTTTTAGCGCTGGTTCTATTTGCGGTGGCGCTGGCATTGCCAATGTGGATGCCGAACACCGTCGAAGGTCAAGGAGGAACCGAAGCACTCACAACCGACATGGACGCCAAGACACCAGACGACTTATTCAACGGCTTCGGTGCGCTTGGTACTCCGATCGATGAATGCGTTGCAGAACCCGAGCCGCCCACCGCACGTGGCAACGGCAGATTTGAAGATAACAAGTTCATTTTCAGCGAGCGCGAAACCGTTGAAGACGGACTTGGACCCACCTATAACGATGTAGGATGCGTTGAGTGTCACCAATCAGTCGACGTCGGCGCATTCGGTCAGCAAATGGAGTTTCGTGCCGGCCACATTACCAACGGTCAATTCGTTGATGCGCCGGGAGGTCAATTGGTTCACGCTCGCGGTACCGATTCCGATATTGTCGAACACATTTCGACAGCTGAAACTGTCAAGACTTTCAGAGTTGTCACCAGCACTCTGGGTGACGGCTTCGTGGAGTGTCTCTCGAACACTGTCCTCCAGAACAACGTAGCTGCACAGCCGGCCGCACAGCGCGGAACGCTGACCGCAGTGCCCGTAACCGAAGCCAACAACGCCTTGCGCATCGGTCGCTTCGGCTGGAAAGCACAACAGGCTAGTCTGGTGTCTTTTGCCGGCGATGCTTATCTCAATGAGATGGGTATCACCAATAAATTTGCCGGAGACGGCGGCAGGAGCTCAAACGACCCGAATGCGGGGCACTTTGAGAATCCCTGCAGCACTGCCGAAGGCGTCGTTAACTGCACCGGCGCTCCATTCGATCCGGTCGCAGATCCCGAAGATGACGGCGGCGACGTGCTGGCGTTTGCAGACTTCATGGCTGCCACCCGCGCACCCGGACGTCAAAATCCGATTCCCGCGGCGGCCACGCGTGGCGACTCGCTGTTTAATGCAGTAGGCTGCGCGGTTTGTCATACGCGTACATTTCAGACGGCTGCACCCGGAACGCTCATCAACGGCGGAGCGTTCGCGGTTCCGGCTGCTCTTGGCAACAAAATCATCCATCCGTTCAGCGACTTTGCGCTGCACAACATCGGCACCGGCGATGGCATTGTCCAGAACGCCGGTCAGTCCACCGCCAACCAAATACGCACGGCGCCGCTTTGGGGCATTCGGGCTCGCAACCGGCTCATGCATCAGGGCCTGAATGTCACTATCTTCGACTCAATTCAGTTACACGCCGGGCAAGCAACAGCGGCTCGTAACAATTTCAACAGCGCGCTGACTGCGGCGCAACGATCGGATCTAATCGCTTTCGTCTTATCGCTGTAGTTTCGCTACGGTCGGTATGACGCAAGCACTAAGCGGGAAGCTCGCCCGACTCAAATGCCGGCGAGCTTCCCTTCCCACAACCGAACACTTGTGATCTTTACAGGAGGTAACCGCGGTGACAGTCAGCGCTAAACTACCGAGTCTGGCAGCAAGTTACGCAAGTTCATATGGTTTCAAGACCATCCTCGCGCTACTCGTTGCCTGCGGATGTTTTACTCTCGCGTGTTCCACTGGAAGTAAACCGGTAGCTGAAGCTCCACCTGCTCCAATCGTCAAGACGGAAGCTCCAGCACCGGAGTTGGCAAAGGTAGCGCCACCTGAACTCAATCAAGTTCAGGAAGCCGTGAAGCGCGTCTTTAAGGAAGCCGCGGTCGTAGATTCAAGTCAAAAACCAGCTTTCGTGGCGGGTGATTTTAATGGTGACCTGTCCCAGGATATCGCCGTGCTACTGAAACCGGCGCCCGAGAAAATCTCTGATTTGAATGAAGAATTCCCAACCTGGATCCTTAGAGATCCTTTCGGGACACCAGAAGCCCGAAGCCCTCGGCTGCGCGTGGCTGCTACTGAAACTCTGTTGGCTGTGATTCACGGCTATGGCAGCGAGGGTTGGCGCGATCCACAGGCTACGCAGACTTACTTGCTCAAGAACGCGGCAGGATCCGGTATGGAGACGCAAGCAGGAAAGGAATTTGTAACTGCAAACAAGGGTAAGACGTTGCCGACAGTCCGCGGCGACCTGATCGCCGAGGTGCTCGATGGGAAAACAGGATACCTTTACTACGCCGGCGCAACCTACGCCTGGTACGATCCGAAAACTTTCACCGGCGAACCTGACCCGAGGCGCAGCCATGGCGCCGCCGAGCAAAGAATGAAGAAATAGCTTGCCAGAGGCATTCCTGGTCGAACGCACAAAACTCAGGGAGGTTATCAAATGATTTTCAGGCACTGGTCGGCGAGCACTCTTACTATTTGCTTTGGACTTGTCGCGGCCTTCGCACAACCCGTCGTCAATTCTCAAACAACTCCGCCGGTTCAATTTGTGACAGCCGAAGAACTGAAGACTAAGCTTGCGAAAAACGAACCCGTCACGGTCATCGACGTGCGCGCGAGCAGCGCTCTCGCGGACAGCGAGAATAAGATCAAAGGCTCCATCCATGTAAAACTCAGAAAGCTCCAGGCCAGGCTTGCACTCCCGCCGTTGAAAAACATTCCTCGAGATAGCGAAGTGGTTACTTACTGCGCCTGCCCTAACGACGAGTCCGCCATCCGCGCAGCCCAGGAACTCATGACTGCAGGCTTCAGACGCGTGCGCGCACTAAAAGGCGGCTGGGTGGCGTGGAAAAGGACCGGCGGTCAAGTTGAGGCAAGGCCGCGAGGGCTGTGAGATTCCTGAGCCGAATGTCGGTCCGGCCAGGCAGGATAAATATCCACTCGCTAGCCGACTGACTTAATGCCACCACCTGAATGCTAATCCAAACTGCACCACCGCTCAGCCTGCCGTGGTGCATGCTTTTCCGGCAAAACTTCAATACAATGATCGTGCACAAACAGAAGTGACGCTGGAGGGCAAGCGACCATACTGCAAGTCGTCAATTTGGAATGTCTCCGTGGGGACCGCAGGCTATTTCGCGACGTAAGTTTCTCTCTGACTCCGGGAATGCTGCTACAGGTTACCGGTCCCAATGGTTGCGGCAAGACAAGTTTGCTGCGGATCCTTTGCGGACTGATGAGACCGGAGCGTGGAGAGATAAGGTGGCACGGTGCGGAGATTCGCTCACTGGATGAGGAATATTCCCGAAGCATCAGCTACATCGGCCACCGTATCCCGGTTAAGGAGGAGTTGAACTCGCTGGAGAATCTACGCATCTCCAGCGGACTGGCAGGCTGCGAACTTTCGCCCGATCAAGCGCAAAAGGCGCTCGCGCGGGTGGGGTTAGCCGGACGCGAGTACTTGCCGGCGCGTTTCCTTTCTGAAGGGCAGCGACGAAGGTCTGCGCTGGCGCGGCTTATCAATTGCACTGCAGCGCTCTGGATCCTTGACGAAGTGTTGGCGTCGCTCGATCACGCAGCCGTAACGCTGGTTGAGTCACTAATCAGCGAACACTTGAGTAAAGGTGGAATGGCAATAGTTGCCACGCATCAGGAACTCCACATTTCCGCAGGTTCGTTGCAGCGGCTCGAAATTGAGCCCGCGGTTCCCGGCGGCACCGGATCGCTGGGGTTGCCTTCGTGATTGCTTCTGCTACCTTCTCAATGTTTCGTTGGGTCGTCGTGCGCGATCTTATGCTGGCGTGGAGGCGGCGTGCCGATGTCTTATCGACGCTGTTCTTCTTTGTAATTGTGGTCAGCCTATTCCCACTCGGAATCGGACCTGAGACACAGTTACTACGTTCGATCGCACCGGGCGTCGTTTGGGTCGCGGCCTTGCTGGCATCGATGCTTTCGCTGGGACGCGTATTCCAGAACGACGAGCACGACGGCACGCTGGAACAGCTGCTGCTGACTCCCCAACCGCTTTATTTGGTTGTCCTGGGAAAGGTCTTGGCGCAGTGGTTGATGTCTGAAGTTCCCCTGGTCTTGATTGCCCCGCTGCTTGGCGTGCAGTTTGGTTTGGACTCGGATACGCTTTTGATACTTTTTATTTCGTTATTGATTGGCACACCGATTTTGAGTTTGATTGGATCCATTGGAGCGGCACTGACACTGGGATTGCGCGGCGGGGGCACTCTGATAGCTCTGCTGATTTTACCGTTGTATATTCCCGTATTGATCTTTGGAAGCGGCGCGGTTGACGCGAGCATTAACGGCGTGAGCTCGCACGCAAATCTTTATTTGTTGGGAGCGTTTTTGGTTGCATCGCTGGTTTTTGCGCCGTGGGCGACGTCCGCCGCGCTAAGGATCTCACTGGAATAGAAAAACGGTCTTTGGTCTTTGGTCTTCGGTCTTGGTTCTTCAAAAAGGATAGCCACTAATTCAACAAAGGGTGCAAAGACCAAGGCCGAAGACCAAAGGCCAAAGACCAGCAGCACGAACCTAGACTATCAATAGCACGATGAACTTATATAAATTCGCATCCCCTTCCGCCTTTTATCCCCTCGCGGGAAAAATGATTCCCTGGTTCGCTGTTCTATCGGTGGTTCTTTTCGCGGTGGCTTTTTATTTCGGATTCATCGTAGCCCCCGAAAAGGCCGGCGACCAGAACGAGGTCTACAAAATCATCTTTATTCATGTAGCCGCCGCCTGGATGGGAATGTTTCTTTATGTTTTGATGGCGATCTACGCCGGAATCGGCTGGGCATTCAACGCGCGGCTTGCTTCGATGATGGCCTCGTCGCTCTCAATCACAGGAGCGGTCTTTACGTTATTGTCTCTGGTAACCGGTTCGTTGTGGGGTAAGCCTACGTGGGGAACGTGGTGGGCGTGGGACGCTCGCATCACCTCTACTCTTATCCTGCTCTTCCTCTACATTGGCTTCATCTCTCTCCAGTCCGCAATCGACGATCAGAGACGTGCCGATCGAGCAGGCGCCGTGCTGGCATTGGTCGGCGTTATCAACGTACCTATCATTTACTTTTCGGTTCAGTGGTGGAACACCCTGCACCAGGGCGCCACAATTCGACTCCTGGAAAAACCCAAGATGACATCGCCAATGTTGATCGCGATGTTGGTCATGTTGGCAGCCTGTTGGCTCTATTCAATTGCGGTAGTCTTGATGCGTGTGCGCTGTATTATCGCTGAGCGTGAACAAAATGCGGCCTGGGTCACGGAGGGAGCAGCCTAATCATGAACTGGTCGGAATTCTTTTCGATGGGTGGTTACGGATTCTACGTTTGGGGTTCTTACCTGACTGCGCTCATACTGTTGGTCGGAGAAGTCATGTTGCTTAGGAAGCGCAAAAACTCTTTGCGTAAACGTGCAGATCGCCATCCTCGTTAAATACTGAAAGAAACAATTATGAAACGTCGTCATAAACGAATCGGTTTTATCGTCGCCGGCCTGGCTGGGTTGGGAGTTGCTGCTGCGCTTGTGCTCAGCGCCTTTCAGCAGAATCTGGTCTTCTTCTTCAGTCCCTCCCAGGTGGTGGCTAAAGAAGCGCCCATGAATAAGACTTTTCGGGTGGGCGGACTCGTCGAGAACGGAACCCTCAAGCGCGACAACGATGGCTTAACGGTACGTTTCACGGTGACAGACACCGCCAAAAGCATTCCGGTTATCTACAAGGGAATTCTTCCCGACCTCTTCAAAGAGGGCAAAGGCTGTGTTGCGCAGGGTCATGTTGGCGCCGACGGAGTGTTTTACGCAGACCAGGTCCTTGCCAAGCATGACGAAAACTACATGCCACCGGAAGCGGGTCAGGCGATCGACAGCGCGAAGCACGAAAAAGAAGCGGCGAAGTCAGTTGTCTACTAGGTGAGAGCGTCTGCTTAGGCCTGAAAGGCCGGCATTCAATAGCCACGCCCGTGAGGGCGTGGATGAAGTTTGTAGCATTTTTTGAGCTCCGAAGGTGCGGCACTTGTCAGGGTTTTCGCGCTATGAACGTGCCGGCCCGACGGGCCTCGGAGCTTTATTTGAAGTTCCCACGCCCTCACGGGCGTGGCTATTGAATACCAGCCCTTCGGGCCTCTGAGCAGTAGAAAAGTATCCATGGTTCCTGAAGTTGGACAGTTCGCACTAATTCTGGCGCTCATGCTGGCGTTAACGCAGGCGACGCTGCCATTGCTGGGTGTGGCGCAAGGCAATCGTTCGTGGATTGCCGTCGCAGTCCCCGCCGGACAGGCGCAGTTCATTTTCGTTGCCATCGCGTTCGGATGTCTCGCCTACTCATTTATCACTAACGACTTCTCGGTTCTAAACGTCGCCACCAACTCCAATTCACAACTCCCGCTCCACTACCGTCTCGCCGCGACCTGGGGATCGCATGAAGGTTCGCTGCTGCTCTGGACGTTGATGCTTGCACTGTGGACCGTCGCGGTTTCCCTCTTTAGCCGGCATCTTCCAGACGACATGGTTGCCCGAGTGTTGAGTGTGATGGGCGTGATTAGCATCGGCTTTCTGCTGTTCATGCTGCTGACCTCAAATCCGTTTGCGCGGCTGTTTCCCGTTCCAGTGGATGGACGCGACCTCAATCCCCTGCTTCAGGATCCGGCGATGGTTGCGCATCCGCCGATGCTTTACATGGGCTATGTTGGATTCTCGGTCGCGTTTGCGTTTGCCATATCCGCATTGATCAGCGGCCGTCTGGACGCGACCTGGGCACGCTGGTCGCGCCCCTGGACAACCGTTGCCTGGATGTTTTTGACGTGCGGCATCGCCCTCGGAAGCTGGTGGGCTTACTACGAACTCGGCTGGGGCGGTTGGTGGTTTTGGGATCCGGTTGAAAACGCGTCCTTCATGCCCTGGCTCGTCGGTACGGCGTTAATTCATTCGCTTGCCGTAACTGAAAAACGCGGCGGCTTCAAAAGCTGGACTGTCCTGCTGGCAATTGGAGCGTTCTCGCTGAGTTTGCTGGGAACGTTTCTGGTACGCTCCGGCGTGCTGACTTCCGTTCACGCCTTCGCCACCGATCCCAAGCGCGGCATCTTCATCCTGATCTTTCTGGCAATCGTAATCGGCGGCTCTCTGCTGCTCTACGTGTGGCGCGCAAGCCAGGTCGGGCTGGGGAGCAAATTTGAGGTGATTTCCCGTGAGTCGCTACTGCTTTCAAACAACGTGCTGCTGGTTGTTGCCGCGGGCTCTGTCTTGCTGGGCACGCTTTATCCGCTAATCATTGACGCGCTTGGTATGGGCAAGCTCTCGGTGGGGCCGCCTTACTTCAACAGCGTGTTTGTGCCGTTAATGGCGCCGGCGGCATTCCTGATGGGCATTGGACCCATCGCCCGTTGGAAGAAGGCGAGTCTTCCCGAATTAGCCGTGCGGCTGCGTTGGGCTTTTGTGGCAAGCGCGGTGACTGCAGTACTCCTGCCTTTCATACTAGGTAAGTGGAAACCTCTGGTTAGCCTCGGGTTGTTACTGGCTCTCTGGATCGTGACCACCGTCATCGTCAATCTCTTCGAGCGCGTGAAGAGCACGTCAGGTCAGTTTAACGTGCTGCAAAAACTCGGCATGCAAACGCGCAGTTACTACGGAATGCACCTGGCGCACCTCGGGGTCGCAGTTTTTATTATCGGCGTCACCATCGTTACCGGCTATCAATCGGAACAGGACGTGCGCATGGACATTGGCGATACGGTGAACGCCGGAGGTTACACGTTTCGTTTCAATGGCATAACCAGAACTGCGGGACCAAACTACCAGGCCGATCAGGCGGAAATCGAAGTTAGTAAAAACGGTCAGGTAACGAACAGGATGTATCCTGAGAAGCGCGCTTATCCTGCCGCCGGAAACGTCATGACCGAGACCGCGATTGATAGCGGCGTGTTTCGCGATCTCTACATCTCGCTTGGTGAACCAGTCAGCGACGGCGCCTGGAGCGTGCGTGTTTATTACAAACCCTTCGTCTCCTGGATTTGGGGCGGCGCGGTTCTGATGGCCCTGGGCGGAGGCCTGGCGCTCAGCGATCGTCGTTACGCGTTGGCCGCCCGCAAGCAACGTGAAGCGCTCGCTCAAAAATCTCAGCAACCTCTTCCAGCCGTGGCGATGGCAGTGAAGGAAGTATGATCAAAGTCATAATACCGTTGGTTCTTTTCGTAATCCTGCTGGTGTTTTTAGCAGTTGGCCTGGGACGCGATCCGCATAAATTACCATCCGCGCTAATAGATAAACCCGCGCCGGAGTTTGCATTGCCCGAATTGCGCGATCCCACCAGGATTGTTTCGCCCAATCAGATGCGCGGCAAAGTCTGGCTTTTGAACGTTTGGGGCTCATGGTGCCCAGCATGTCGCGAGGAGCACCCATTCCTGATGGAGATTGCCAGAAGTGGAGTAGTCCCAATCTACGGTCTTAGTTGGAAGGATAAACGTGAAGATGCACTCGCAACCCTCAGCGAGTTAGGCGATCCCTACGTTCTCAACATGTCTGACTTTGATGGTCGCGTCGCCATCGACTACGGAATTACCGGCGCACCGGAAACTTATCTGATCGATAAGAACGGCGTCATTCGCTACAAAGAGCCTGGACAGTTAACTCCAGAGATCATGACGCGGAAGATTCTGCCAATGGTTCGGGAACTGAACCGCTGATGCTGAAGGATTTTGTAAACATGAGGCGTCTTTTCCTGTCGCTGGTGATTCTTGTTTCCCTTCCCTTCGGTGCCACAGCGAAGGAGGCGCAGCCTTCCTCAGCCGACCCGGCCCTCGAAGAACGTCTGATGAACCTCTCGAAGGAGCTGCGTTGTCTCGTCTGCCAGAATGAAACTCTCGCGGACTCTCGGGCGGACCTGGCGGAAGATCTTCGTGGACAGATTCGCGAACAGATGAAGGCAGGCAAGACAGATAAGGAGATTGTCGCGTATCTCACCGACCGCTACGGAAAGTTTATTCTTTACAATCCGCCGATCGATGCAACCACCTATCTGCTTTGGTTCGGACCATTCGTTCTATTGCTGGCGGGCCTCTTCGTTCTGTTTCGCTATTTGAAACAACGACGTGAATTGATCGTTGACCAGCCACTCTCCGCCGAGGAACGACTTCGCGCGGAAACCCTACTCAAAACCGACCAGGGAAGGACCGCATGATACTTTTCTGGCTTATCTGCGCCGGTCTGGTTGCCATTGCCCTGGCGTTCGTTCTGCCGACGTTGCTGCAACAGGCTCCGGTCGAGGCGGAAAGTGACAAAGAGCTGGCGAACGTCGAAGTCTATCGCGATCAACTTTCGGAGTTGGACGCCGATCTGGCAAACGGAATCGTAAGCCCGGAACAGTATCAACAGGATCGAGATGAAATCGAGCGACGTCTGCTGGAGGACGTTGCCCCTACGCCTGAAGCTGTTGTTACGAAATCTAAAACTGCCGCCGCCGGTCGTGGTGCAGTTTACGCATTATCGCTTGGCATTCCGGTGGTAGCCGTCGTTCTATACTTGCTTGTCGGTAATTCCTCTGCACTATCCGGCGTGCCCTCGCGAGCGTTCTCCGCGTCCGGTCCGCGGGCTGACGGACAAATGAGTCAGCAAGGGATCGACGCAAACGTTGCGGCGCTGGCGAAGCGTCTGGAACAGAACCCCAGTGACGTTGATGGCTGGGCGATCCTCGGGCGCTCTTACATCAACCTCGAGAAGTACAGCGAAGCGAGTAACGCTTACGCAAAAGCGGCCGCGTTGAAACCAGACGACCCCGACCTCCTGACCGAGTATGCCTTCGCCCTGGCCATGGTTAACGGTCGAAAACTTGATGGCCAACCCGCTGAGTTAATCAAGAAGGCCCTGCAGATCGCGCCGGAAAATCCGAAAGTGCTCCAACTGGCCGGCACCGTGGAGTTTGAGGCGAAGAACTACAAGCAGGCAATCATCTACTGGGAAAAGCTGCTTAAGATGAGTTCAGGCAATCCGGAACTGGCGCAGTCGATCTCAAAGAGGATTGATCAGGCGAAATCGCTCGCCGAAACCAAAGCCAGGTAGAATCCGCGTTAGAATAGTTTCTGAAGATTTCATGCGTGAGGGAGAGTGAGTTCATGTCCGAAGAAAAGAGGAAGGTAGCTGATTGCAGACTCTATCCGAGTGACAACGGATGCACACTTAGGATCGAAGGGACGGAAGAGGAAGTGCTCGAGGCTGCGACTCAACACGCGGTTACGGCCCACGGACACACAAATAGCCCGGAACTCCGCGAGCAGTTACGAGCTCTGATAAAAGACGTCGACGCCTAAGGGCCCTTCCGCCCGCTCAACGAAAACAATGACAAGAGACAATCTGCTATTCGCGATAATTGGAGTGCTGTTTGGATTCATCGTAGGTTTCCTTTTTGCCAGCACCATGAATCAACGCTACGGCCCCGGCGCAGCGCCCGCCGCTTTATCGAGTGGCCAGATGCCTACCGACCATCCGCCGCTGGGCGCAAATCCCGGCGGTCCTGCTTCGGGAAACATGCAGGGCGAGGTTTCTGTTCAGATCGAAGCTGCGCGCAAAGATCCGAAGAATTTTGAAGCCCAGGTAAAGGCCGCGGAACTCTACTACAAAATTGGACGATACGATCCGGCGCTTGAGTTCCTGCTAAAAGCTAATCAGTTGAAGCCGGATGATTATGACACTCTGGTAGCTTTAGGACTGGTGAATCTTGATGCGGGTCACTACGAGGTTGCCGAGAAGTGGTACAAGGCTGCGATCTTAAAAAAGAAGGATGACGTGCAAACTCTTGCCGGTCTTGCCGCAGCCACTCTTGGCAAGGGTGATGCAAAAGCTGCTGAACAGGCGATTGCCAATTTGGAGAAAGCCGATCCGAGTAGCGCCGATCTGACGCAGTTTAAGGAGAAACTTGCGAGCCTGAAACAGCAGTAGGCAGTGGGCAGAACAAGATAGCCTAGTAATCGGCTCGCATAAGAATTTGTTGCCCCTGCGAAGAAAAACAACGCGGACTGGATCCGCCTTTTACTGCCCACTGCCCACTGCTCACTGACTTATAGTCATTCGCACAACACTCGCCAGTGGAACCCTTTGAATCTTTCCGTCCTTCCCGATCACAACCACCTGGCCATTCTCAACAGTTACACGTCGGACCCCGCCCATGGAACGATCGACGAGCGTACCGTCGCTGGTCTCAATTACTAAGCGCGGTCCGCTGTCTTCTGGTTCCTGAGCAGGGGGTGGCGGTTTCGGAGCGCGCGAGGTTCTGCTTCTACGCGGCGGCCGCACGGGTGGAGTAGCTGTCGCGGTTTCCGACTCTTCTCCGGTTGGTTTCTCTACGGTATCGCCCTTCGCAACAGTCTCATCCGGCTTCGGCGCCTCGGTGGGCTTTGGCTGCGGCGCTTTGGTTGGCCGCGTTCTTCGGGCGACGGGAGCACGTGTGCGGCTGCTTCTGGGAACGGGTTTGCTGACAACCGGCTTTGGTTCTGTTGTGACACTCGGCGTCGGTTCCGGCTCGGGAGTCGCAGCCACTTCGGTACGCGGTTCGTCAATTCGCGCACCGACGGATGAGACGCGCCTGTCTCCCTCATTTAAGTTTGCCGCGGCTGTCGCTGCTTCCAGCGCGTCCTCATGTTCTGCCAGCGGCCCTGATGTTATCGACTCAAACGCACCACCAAAGTGTATCCGGTAGTCCGCGTCGTCGTCGTTAGGCGTCCGCCCCTCGACACGGAGCAGCAGGCTTTCCTGCCTGCGCAAATAAATCCCTTTCGTACTTGGCGAAGAGCTGCTGGCGTAGACAGTAAACTTCAAGAGCGGCCGCAAGCCCGACAAGGTAAAGACGTCGACGTCGCCGTTTAAATTCCGGCTATCGACAGTGATTAAGATATCGCCCGGGTTACCAATAAAAGCGTAATAGTGATCGGTTACTCGCGGGTCGCCGAGGTCTCGGGCAGGAATAGTGGCGCGAACTTCATTTGAGCGCACCGGCGACGGCCAGGCGACATCGGTTGACTGCGCAAAGGCCGCGCTGGCGAATGCGGTCAGCAGCAAAACGATCCAAATGCTGCGCGCGATTGTCTTAGTTGTTGCGAGAGTCTGCATTGTAATACCTGGCCGGCAAGATCAAACTAACGGGAGCGCCAAGAATATCAGATTTACACTCTGAACCGCATACCAGGACTCGATCCACGAAAAGACACGAACTAACACGAAATGTGGTTTGTGTAGTTTTGGGTGAGTTTGTGGATCGTGGCCCCGCGCGATCAGATCGGCAGTCTCAACAACGCTTCGCAACCGCGGCTGCCCGATCGATTTTCCAGTGTCAACGTGCCGCCGTGAGCTTCTGCGATCTGTCGCGAAAGCACCAGCCCAATACCCGAGCCTTTAGCCTTGGTAGTGAAGAACGGAACAAACAGGTTCGCGGTGTTGGCGAGGCCTGGTCCTTCGTCGCTGATCCAAACCTCAACCTGGCCGTTGCTTTGAGTCCAGCCAACTCCGACATCACCCTTCGTCTCCATCGAAGCGTCCACTGCGTTCCGGATCAGGTTTATCAACAACTGCTCCAGCTGCACATCATCGCCTTTGATCACTAAATCCGGCCCGGCTACCACGCTTACCGGCAAACGCGTTTCGAGACTGACGACGCGCTTCACCAACGAGCCAATGTTGAGCGGCTCGAAGCGTGGCTGCGGCAGGCGCGCGAGTTTCGAATACGACTCAATGAAACGCGCCAGCGAATCAGCCCTTGAAGAAATCACTTCCAGGCCACGATGCATATCGTCGCCCCAATCAGTGGGGCGCGGTTGCAGGGTTAGCAGGTCTGCCAAACTACCGGCCACTGACTTGATCGGCGCAAGTGAGTTGTTAAGTTCATGTCCCAGCACGCGCAGCAGACGCTGCCACGCCGTGCGTTCTTCTTCGCGCAGCGTCTGACTGAGATCTGTCAACACCAGCAACTGATGCTGGGCACCACCCTCGCGAAAGGTGCTGTGCCGAATGTCCCAGCGTCCGAAGCCGCCGGGGAAAACCATCTGCATCGTCTGTGGGCCTTCGCCTTCTTCGCGGCTGAAGCAGGCGGCGAGGCCAAGCTCAGTGCTGGTGCGGCCGAGCAGCCTGTTGGATGGTTGGGCCAGCAACTTTTCACCCGCTCGATTCACCAACTGCAATCGCTGTTCACCATCAAAGGCGAAGACAGCCACATCGATTTCCGCCATCACCGTGCGCAACAGTGCGTTCGCTTCGAGCGCACCGATTCTCTGCTCGCGCAGTGTCTGGCCCAAATCGTTCACTTCAAGCATGACCTCCCCG
>JBOGOP010000040.1:0-29308 GCA_050747225.1 Pyrinomonadaceae bacterium | reverse complement strand
GTTGGGCGCTTACTTGCTGCTTAATCTTGCGGCGACAATTGCCGTGGCAAGCAGAACTGGCTGGAGCCTCTTTCCAATCGTTCCCCTTGCGTTCGCAATCATTCATGTTGCCTATGGCGCGGGCTTTCTGGTGGGCATCCTGAGGTTCTGGAATCGTTGGGGTGACCACGCTACGCGTTCAACGCAGCCGGTGTTGCAGGAACGCATTAGTCTGCTGTGACAAAAACTATTGTGAAAACAATTCAAGTTCCATTTTTTCGTCCCGAGCTTCGGGAAGAAGAAGTTAACGAAGTTGTAGCCACGCTGCGGTCTGGGTGGTTGACGAGCGGGCCGAAGGTCAAACGTTTTGAGGCGGAGTTTGCGGCTGCCCTGGGGTCAACCGGCGAGGGGCAAAAGGGCAAGGCGAAACCGTTGCACGCGGTGGCGTTGAATTCCGGGACAGCAGCGTTACATCTGGCCGTCGAAGCACTTGGTTTGAAACCCGGTCAGGGTGTGTTGGTTCCCACAATGACTTTTGCCGCCACGGCGGAAGTGGTGCGCTACCAGGGTGGGATTCCGATTCTGGTGGACTGCGACCCGCTCACCCTGAACCTGGACCTGGACGACGCAGAGCGCAGAGCACAGAGCGCAAAGGAAAAAGGTAAGGGACCCGAAGTGACGAAGATCGTAGGCATTATGCCGGTGCATGTTGGCGGAAGATTGCTGGACCTGGATCGACTCGAGAGATTCGCAACGGCGCATAAGCTGTGGGTAGTTGAAGACTCGGCCCACGCCTTTCCCGCCGGCTGGCAGCGACGCGATGGCTCGTGGGCACACCGCAGCAACGGCTCAAAGTCCGTCACCTGTTATTCGTTCTACGCCAACAAGACAATCACAACCGGCGAAGGCGGCATGGCAGTTACCAGCAATGCGAAGCTGGCGGACAGAATGCGGCTGATGTCTCTGCACGGCCTCTCCGCCGATGCCTGGGGCAGATTCTCTACGAACGGAAATTGGGACTACAAGATTGTCGCGCCTGGTTACAAGTACAACTTTACGGACATCGCCGCCGCAATCGGCATACACCAACTCAGCCGCGCTGAAGCAATGCGGGGCAAGCGCGAAAGCATCGCCAGGCGTTACTGCGAAGCGTTTGCACCAGTAGCACAGATCGAGCTGCCGCCACACGATGACACAGAAAATCGAATCGATTCCTGGCACCTCTTCGCAGTCAAGTTGCGACTAGAACGGCTGAAGATTAATCGTGATGCATTCATAAACGAACTCAAGCGCGCCGGCGTGGGTTGCTCGGTTCATTGGCGCCCGCTGCACCTGCACCCCTATTACCAGAAGACGTTTGGCTGGCGGGCACAGGACTTTCCGATCGCGAGTGCCCAGTGGAAACGACTAATCAGTTTGCCCCTCTTCCCAGGAATGCTTGAAAGCGAGATAGAACACGTCATCAACACCGTCGGGAGAATCTGCAAGTCCCATGCGCGCTGAAGTAGTCGTCAAAGAAAACAGCGCTCCATCGCGGGAGATCGGGAAGGATGTGAACGGCGGTCTGCCGCGTTGGGTTGAGGCAACGGTCGCTTCAGTTGGGCTGGTTCTGGCGGCGCCAGTTATCGCGCTTACCGGGTTGGGAATTGCTCTGTCTTCCGGCCGGCCGGTTTTTTTCCGGCAGCAAAGAGTCGGACAACACGGCGACACATTTGACCTTTATAAACTTCGCACAATGACGCCTTCCGCTGGCGGGCCGCAAATCACCAGCAATGGCGATTCGCGCATCACACGCCTTGGCAGGTTCCTGCGCCACACGAAGCTGGATGAATTACCGACACTTTGGAATGTAGTGCGCGGCGATATGTCTCTGGTCGGTCCGCGGCCCGAAGTTCCGCGCTTCGTAAAGTTGGCAGACCCAATATGGCAAAAGGTTCTTGCGGTCAGGCCTGGCATTACTGACCCAGTGACTCTGCGACTGCGTAGCGAGGCGGAATTGTTGGCGCAGGTTGCGGGTGATACGGAACATTACTACGCGACCGAGCTGCAACCAGCGAAATTGAACGGCTACGTCGCTTACCTTGAAGGGCGAACGTGGCGCAGCGATCTTAAGGTGTTGTTACAAACCGTTGCCGCAGTGATAGTCCCGGGTGAAGCCGGCCGGCTGTCAGTGGACGAAGTCAGCCGCCTGGCGCAACCTGAACAAGAATTTCGGGGCAGTAAGCCTCCAAATGATTGCCAGGACAACTGAGAAATTTTACCCACGGTTTGCGTTAGGAATCCTGCTCTAAACAGGCCTGTGTCCCAATTTGGGTCAGCCTTGAGCCGGATTTTGGCATCGATTACGCGTTTTCTATGAGAGTCAGCTCCCAAGAGAGATGGTCGATGTTGACTGACTCTTCGGTGTTAGAGCCAGGAGGGAATCTCGCATGTTAGAACTGCCCCCTAAGAGACATCTACTCGCCACCAGCATTCAGGCCCTACTGGATCTTTCCATACTCCTTGCGGCCTTTACCGCGGCGTACCTGCTGCGTTTTGACTTTGAGATTCCTTCGGATGAATTGAGTAATTTCCTAAGCCAGGTGCCGCTGGTGGTTTTGCTGCAGTTCGTTGTGCTAACCGTTTCGGGCGCACGCGCTTCCATCTGGCGTTATACAGACATTGCCCATCTCAAATCGTTTCTCTATGCGGCGTTGTTTTCCCTCTCCATCGTAACGCTTATGCGTCTTGGCCTGGTGCCGTACAAAGCCTGGAAGGTGCCGCTGTCGGTAAACTTCATTGATGTGCTGCTGGCTTTCGGCGGAGTCTATGCCGTTCGCGTGTTACGTCGTGCCGAGTATGAGTACGTTCAGAAACGAGTACAGTTAAAGAAACATATCAACGGCAATGGGAATGGCAACGGCAACGGAAAGAAAAAGCGCTCCGTACTATTGATCGGGGCCGGCAGGGCAGGACTACTTGCCGCCAAAGAAATTGATGCTCGCGGCGACCTCGATCTGGCGATTAAGGGGTTTGTCGATGACGATCGCGCCAAGTTGGGAAGGTCGGTAGTCCAGGGCCATCGGGTTTTAGGCGCCACTCAGGATCTGCCTCGGCTGGTGCATACGCACGGAATCAACCACGTCATTATCACCGTCGCCCACGCCTCTCGTCATCAGATCCATCGCATCGTCAAGATATGCGACTCGATTCCAGTCAAGGTAAGAATCATTCCTGAACTCTACGAAATTATCGAAGGCCAGGTCGAGATCAGCCGCATCCGTGATGTGGAGATTGAAGATCTGCTGGGACGTGAACCGGTGCAGCTTGACACTCAGTCGATTAACGAGGAACTGGCAGGCAAGACCGTGATGGTAACGGGCGCCGGCGGTTCGATTGGTTCAGAACTCGCCCGGCAAGTCCTGCGCTTTGCGCCCGCCCGCCTGTTGTTGGTCGAGCGAGCTGAGTTTGCGTTATTTGATATTGACTGCGAATTGCGAGTCGATCATCCCACGCGAGCGATTGAGGCGCTGGTGGCCGATGTTGGCGACGCTTCAAGGATGCGCGCCATCTTCAATCGCTATCGGCCGCAGGTGGTGATTCATGCCGCCGCCCACAAACATGTGCCGCTGATGGAAAGCAACGCCACAGAAGCGGTTCAGAACAATGTCCTGAACACGCGAATGCTGGCGGAGCTGGCAGGCGAGTTCAAGTCAGAAGCATTTGTCCTGATATCGACAGACAAAGCAGTGAGGCCAACCTCGATTATGGGCGCCAGCAAACGAGCTGCAGAATTGGTGGCTCAGGATCTGAACCGGGCTTATGACACGCGCTTTGTAGCCGTGCGTTTCGGCAATGTAATTGGATCGGCCGGTTCGGTGATTCCTACCTTTCGCGAGCAGATTCGCAACGGCGGCCCGGTAACAATTACCGACAAGCGGATGAAGCGTTACTTCATGACCATTCCGGAGGCCGCGCAGTTGGTTTTGCAGGCCAGTGTCCTGGGCAAAGGCGGTGAGGTGTTTATTCTGCGCATGGGCGAGCCGGTGCGCATCATGGATCTGGCCGAAACGCTGATCACCCTCTCCGGCCTCAAGCCTCATGAGGACATACAGATTATTGAAACGGGAATGCGTCCCGGAGAAAAACTGTTTGAGGAATTGAGTTTCGAGACTGAAGAGACGGTGCCGACTTCGCACCCCAAGATTTTCATCAACAAGTTGGCGACCGCTGAGCCAGACACCCTGCGAACCGCTTTGAAGGTGTTGACCCGGCTGGTCGCCGAGAGAAACGAAGATGAGCTGCGAAGATTTTTGAACGGCCTGCTGCCGGAAGCTCGTCTAAGTCTTTCCGCCAACGGGAACCATCGCGAACGAAAGAGTCTGGTGCTGGTTGCCGGGCGAGGGAATTGATCATTCGAGTCGAGGTTCAAAGTGATTGAGCACTATTTGGCGCGTATTTGGCCCGGAACAGGGCCATTGACGTGTGTCGTTTTCCATAGTAGTTTCCTAACGTTGTCCAAGGTTTTCTGAATTCCGAACAAGGAGATTTGCCCCATTATGCGTAGACTCTTGCCCTGTTTATGCTTGTTGCTTTTGTGTGGAAGTGCAGCTTTTGCCCAAAACCGTGATTACCCAAGGTTTGATTTCACGGCAGGCTACACTTTCAATTACCTTGAAACCCCGGCCCCTTCGAGCACCCGCCGGAATTTGCACGGCTTTACGCTGGCTGCAGCTGCTAATTTCCGAAAGCACTGGGCCGTTGAAGCGGACGTGACCAATACGACCAAGGACACTCTTGGAGTGAACCAACATCTGATTACCTACTTAGTCGGCCTGCGCTACACCTGGCGCAAGGACGACAGCAAGCTGGAACCGTTTGTCCATGCGTTAGTTGGCGGCGGTCAGCTCGGTGGCTTCCCACAGATAGGTGGTACTCGGCCGATTACGACGGACGGCTGGGCCGGAAAATTTGGCGGCGGCCTGGACGTAAAAGCTGGAAGGCATGTAGCAATCCGCGTCTTTCAGGTCGACTATTACCGTTTCCACGGCCACGTACCGGTCGGTGAACAGAGGTTGGACAACCTGGCCTTAACGGTAGGCATACGGTTTTTCAAGTAAGCGAGTAGTTATAGTTCGTGCGGTCATCGCGTTGCTTGCGGCTCGAGTGGACGCATAACGGGTTTCGTTGTCCGATAGACTTCGGGTTTGTCGTTCGGAACGAGATGACCGGTGAGATCTAACGTGCGCTTTAAACTGGATGGTGTTTTTGCCGAGCAAAATTTCGAGCAAGGTTTTGCGGAGGTTTTGGGTTGAGTAGTTTTCGAAAGCTGCAAAAATTATCAAGGAACGAGCGCTGGTTACTCACCCAGGCGCTGGTGCTCTTACCCCTTACATTTTGGGGAGTTTATGCGCTGGGTGTCAGCAGATGGCATCGCTTCCTGACCCAACTCGCGTTATTAGGCACAACTCCAAATCGCAGTTCAAACCATACAGGCAGCAATGCACCGGACTGCGCCCTGGCTATCGCCGATTTCGAGGCAGCCGCTCAGGCGCGAGCGATCGCGCGGATAGTGAAAATTGGGGCGGAGCGGGGAATTTACCAGGCAAGGTGTCTGCAGCAGACGCTGGTCTTATGGTGCCTGTTGCGACGAAACCATATAGAGAGCGAGATTCGTTTTGGAGCGCGCAAGGAGGGGGGCGAACTGCAAGCCCATGCCTGGGTCGAGGTTGGTGGTGTAGCACTGAATGAAGATAGTGATGTGTGCCTGCACTTCTCTCCGCTCCAAAGCGACGCCGGCGCTGTGTTGACTCAGGAAATGCCGACGGTCGGTTAGTTGACGCTGGCGAGAGTCTTATGATTCAAGTCACGAGACGGGGAACAGAGTTTTCTGGTTCCACTGAGGCTCTGGAGGATTTGCGGGCCCAATTTGAGCAGCGCCATTATTTCCTGCTTCCCGGGTTAGTCGAAACCGGACTGCTCGATTTGATTCAACGCCAGATTGACCGTGGTGAATTTCGTGAGCGAGTGCACGAGCACATTGACTCTAATAAGGAACTTTGCCTGACCGCTAGTCCCGCGTTTGGCGCGTTATTGTTTCTGATGAACGACGAAAAATTTTTTCAGATCATCCAGGACCTAACTCAGTGTGATCGAATTCATTCTTTCGAGGGCAGAGTCTATCGCGTTAATGCGGGTGAGGGACATCATGATTCCTGGCACAACGATATTGGCGAAAACAGGCTGGTTGGCATGAGCATTAATCTGAGTCGAGATATCTACTCAGGCGGCGTGCTTCAGATACGCGACCGGGAATCCGGAGAGCTCGTCAGCGAGGCGGCGAACACCGGAAGCGGCGATGCCGTCATTTTTCGTCTCTCGCGTGATTTTCAGCACCGGATTACGGAAGTAGAAGGCAGCGTTTCCAAGACAGCTTTTGCGGGTTGGTTTAAGGCCCAGCCAGACGCTTCGTCTTCGCTCAATGAGGACGACAAAAAGCGTGAGGATAGCCAGCTACCTTTCGCGTTTCGCATTAGATCCAGAGGACCGGTCCCGGCCGACCATTTGTATTGACAGGCTCAACGGGCCACTGTAATTTTTGACGATTAAGGCCGCTTTCCGGCTTTTTAGTATGCAAGCAAGAGATTCAATAGTCATGAAGCCAAACCCAAATGTGCTCTTCAAGCGTCTTGGCGATGAGATGGTTTTGTTCAATCTGGACACCGATCACTTTTACGAATTGAATGGGCCGGCGGCCAGGTTTTGGGAATTGCTAAGCGCGGGAAACGACACCGCTCAAGCTAGCGAACAGATGCTTGATGAGTACGAAGTTGACCGAGATCAACTTGCCAGCGAAGCAGGCGCTCTACTCGCGTCTTTACAGCAAGAAGGTTTAGTGAACAGTGGTGAATAACTTCCAGATTCAGGAAATGGAGCAGGACAGTGTGCTGGGGCAGCCCGGCGCGCGTTGGTTTGCCACGTTCACCCGCAATCTGCCCGTTGATCTGCCTGGATACATGGGGCAAGTGGTGGGTGCAAACGGGGCCAACGATCGGTCCCAAACTCTCTACCTGGGTAATGAAATCAATTGCGTCCCGCCAGTTTGTGCCGCGCAGGCAAACTGCAGCGTGATCTTCGATGGAGCACTGTTCAATCAGGAGGATTTGCGAGACGAGCTTAAAGATTTCCTGGCGCCGGCGGCCAGGAATGAAGCCGAACTTATTCTTCATGCTTACCTGCGTTGGGGCGAAGAACTATTGAGGCGTCTAAGGGGCTCGTTTGCGCTGATCATTTGGGACGGTGCTCGAGAAGTTCTGTTGTGCCTCCGCGATCCACTTGGAAGCCATCCGTTATTCTACACACAGACCGGGAATGATTTACTGCTGTCGCCGTCGATTGAAGTGCTGCTTCGGCAGCCACGCATTTCGAGTTCGCTGAATCGCTCGGCACTGGTCGACCACTTCCTGGATCGCTATCCGAGACTGGAAGAGACCTGTTATGAGGTCGTGAGCCGCGTGCCACCCGGGCACGCGCTGCGAGTAGCAGGCGAAGAGCGACGCAGTTTCCGCTACTGGGATCCTGCTCCCGATGGAAAAGTGAAATGGCTGACACCCGACGAAGTAGAAGGCTTTGATGAATTGTTGGATCGCGCCGTGCGACGTTGCTTAAACTTTGGGCCGGCCGGGATCTTTCTAAGCGGCGGTCTTGATTCGGTTACCGTGGCCGCGGTTGCGGCCGAACTTTGCCGTACCGAAGGGCTGCGAAAGCCCTGGGCGCTTTCATTAATCTTCCCTGATCCGCTTTCGAATGAAGAAGTGGTCCAGCGAGGTGTGGCAGCGCAACTGGGATTGCCACAGGTTGTGAAGCCATTTTTTGAGGCAACCGGGACTGACGGATTATTAGGTCCAGCGCTCACACTTAGTAGCTCTTTGTCATGCCCGCTGATGAATACCTGGCTGCCTGCGTACTATCAACTTGCACTTGAAGGCAAAAAACGCGGCTGCAAGGCTATTCTTACCGGTGGCGGCGGAGACGAATGGCTGGGACTGAGTCCCTTGCTGGCCGCTGATCTATTGCGCGATTTTGATTTCGCGAGTCTCTTCAAGTTATGGCAGAGTATGCGGCGCTCATTGCGGCGCTCCAGCGTGGCGTTAGGCTGGAATCTTCTTTGGAAATTTGGCGCGCAGCAGCTTGTCATGCCACCGGCGCATAAGTTTGTAAAAGAAATTGCTCCCTGGGCATTGAAGCTCCGCCGCCGTTTGTCGCCGAGGCCAGCGCCGTGGGAAGCGCCAAAGTGGTTGGCGCCCGGAAGCGAGTTGCGCGGAGAGTTTAATCGACGCAGGGAAGAGGAGCACGCCAACAAGCTGCAATCGTCAGACAGCCATTACATACAAGACATAAGGCCGGCACTCGACCATCCTGTGGTTTCACGGGAGTTAGAAGAGATGTTCGAGGTTTACCAAAAGGCCGGGGTTCGCATGCTGCAACCGTTTTGCGATACAGATTTGGTAGATATGTTATATAGAACACCGCCTTTCCTGTTGATCCAAGATGGACGCAGCAAGGGTTTGGTCCGCTCTTCCATGGCGCGGAGGTTCCCAAATCTGGGCTTTGGACAGCAGCGAAAGGTGGAAGCGACCAGCTTTTATGCGTCTTTGATATATAGGGATGGGCGCGAAATCTGGGAGCGACTGCGTGGGGCCCAGGCGCTCGCTGACCTTGGAATCGTTGACGACGCAGTATTGAATAGCACGATTGAGACACTTTTGGCGCGAGGCCGCGACGGCAGCGCTGCCCATCGCGTTTGGAGTACCCTGAATTTAGAAACCTGGGCCCGAGCCCATATTTCCTGAAAGGAGGATCGGTCATTGACAAACGAAGATCGACCCTTGATACCCGATACCGATAGTTCGAAACAGACTGACTCAACTGAGTCTAAAAAGCCCTGGGAGCCCATGAGGCTCACTTACACGGGAGAGGCAAAAGACGTTGTGCAATTCCCGGGAGGCGGCAAGCTGAGCACAGCTCCGGCCGACCCGGGTGATCCCAAGAAGCCGACAGGGCAAGGATGATCGGCGGGCTACAAACGCGATACCGGCTTCTGCTGGTTCGCGGCTGACGAGGCGCAATGCTGAAACTCAGGATCGAGCGGATGGGGGCCGTCGTGCCTCCCTCCGCTCGGACATTTAATCCATGGTGTGACGTCTGGCGTGACGGCGATGGAGCTGTGTATGCCTACGCCGAGAATCTCGGTGACGAATACTGGATGCACCTTCCTGATCTCGCGAGTTTTCGCTTCACGAGTAGAGGCGACGAAGTCGCGGCTGCAGTCACGGGCACTGCGTCAGATGAGCTCGTGCTCGATGCCTACCAGCGCAGAATCCTGCCGATGGCCCTTCAGGTTTCCGGACGTGAGGTACTGCACGCCAGTGCGGTCCGTTCGCCTGCAGGCGTGACCGCACTGTGCGCGGACTCCGAGACCGGAAAATCCACTATTGCTTTTGGACTGAGTAGTCGAGGTTACCCCGTCTGGGCTGATGATCTGGTGGCATTTGAAGTTTCAGATCGTGGCGGCGTAGCAATCTCGCTGCCGTTTACGATGCGGTTGCGCCCACCCGCCGCAGCGCTCTTCAAGGGGACAGCCACGGTGCCCTTTGGAGTCGGTGATGAATCTGTTTCGCGGGAAAACTCGCCGTTGGCGGCCATTTGCGTGCTGCGCAGAGAAAGCGCGATCACATCGCCGGTTACAGTGCAGCGCCTTTCGTCTGGCGAAGCCCTGGCTGCAGTCCTGTCACACGCATGGGCTTTCGCACTTCAGGATGCTGAACGCAAACGCCGAATGATCAATCACTATCTGGAACTCGTAGCCAAAGTCCCGGTATTTGAAGTTTCCTTTCCTTCAGGTCTCGAAAACTTACCAGCCACTCTCGACGCGATCGAGGCGGTGTTGGTTGAGAGCGCCCAGCCAGTTTAGACCCTGACCAGTCAATACCTCGGTTAGCCAAGCGCTCGCGTTGCTTCAACTTTCAGACAGTCCCAATCGTCCCACCAGCGTGCCAAAATTGAACGGATAAGAATGATTTCGGAATTGACTGAAGATCGAAAAGCGAGGATGGAGCCGTTCGCTGAACTCGGCGGGCTGGTCGAAAGTCGTTGGCGTGCGCAGGACTACAACGAGAATGCGTTTCCAGGGATTGCCGCTCAGGCACTTGCAGAATTGAAGCTGAGCACGCGCGTTGATCCCTGGGAGATTATTCGCTGGGTCCACAGGACTCCAGACTTGCCGGAGCAGATGGATCTGCCGGGAAAGTTCGGGAATCCACCAATCACGATTTACGTTGGCCCGAGATTCTTCATCGATGTGTACTACTGGCTTGATGGGACCACGACTATCCACCAGCACTCGTTCTCGGGCGCCTTTCAGGTCTTACTTGGCGGCAGCGTTCATAGCCGGTATCGCTTCACGAAAGAGCGTGAGATCAATCCGCATTTCCTGGTTGGCGAGCTTGAGTTTAATGACGTTTCGCTACTGTCGCAGGGCGACATACGCGAAATTGATTCAGGCTCGCAGTTCATTCATTCCCTTTTTCATCTCGATAGACCTTCGGTAACGATCACGGTTAGAACCTACAAAGCGCCCGGTGCCCCGGTTCAATATTCCTATCTAAAACCATTCCTGGCGATTAATCCGTTTTTTACGGATGCTTCGCTGACTAAAAAAGTGCAGACGGTTTCGCTGCTGTTGCGGATGAAACATCCGGAGGCCGACCGGTTTATCGCAGACCTGCTTGACGAGTCAGATTTCCATACCGCGTTTGCAGTGTTGGAACAGGCGTTCGATTTTCTTTGTCATCGCGAATTGGAGGAGATCGTCGGTGTCTCGCGCAGCCGCGATCGCTTTCAGTCTCTGCTCGATCGCGCGCGGAACAAACACGGCCGGTTTGCCGACTTGCTGTCGCCCGTCTTCGAAGAGTCGTGGAGACAGGCTGAGATCACGCGCCGGCGAACTGAGATCAAAGGCCAGGACCATCGCTTTTTTCTGGCGCTGCTATTGAACGTGCCGGACAGGGCGACCGTGCTGCGTCTGGTGCAGGAAGAATTTCCGGAACAGGACGCTGTTGACTTGGTAGTCAGTTGGGTAAGGGAACTATCGGTAACAAAGGTTTTCGGTTCGAAGGAACCGAATGTCCTCGGCTCCGGAGAATTCAATGAGCGTCATCTTGTAGTCTTCAGAGGACTCGTCGAGGGTCTCACCACCGAAGAAATCCAGGCCCGCGCCGCGTCGACGCCTCAGCCAGCCGCCAGCGTCGACACATCGGTCGAAGATCTGGCAAACCACCTCAAATCTCTTCCGTTATTCAAGTCGTTGTTGCTCTCGTAACGGGGACAACCAGGCAAAAGGGGCTTACTTCTGAAGACGTGGTCTTTTGAACGAAAGACCGGGTCTCTTGTCGTATTTGTATTCTGCATAAGGGCCATTCTGATCGACGTAATGCAGAAACACCTGCGCGTTTTTTTCGCCCTCCAGCGGCTCGCGCCAATGCGGACACTCGATGCCGCGATAAAGCAATGCGTCACCTGGCGCCAACTCGACCGCTGAGCTTCCCTTGGGCCCTTCGACCATCAGTGGCCACGGTTTTTCACCCTGGTAACCGAGGCACAACGACAAGCTGATCTCGCAGGATTGACGATCGGTGTGTTTCCCCAACACATCACCGCGATGGTAAACGCGGAAATAAGAATAGGTAGGAAAGAGCTTCAACCCGCTAAGCTCTTCCGCACGCGGCAGCAAATCCATTAGCAGCCCGTCCATAAAAACGTCTCCAGCGGAGGAGAGCGCGCCCGGCGACGTGTCGTCGAGAAACATGGTGCCAACCTCCGCCCGCCTGCAAGCCCACCTGTAAAGCAAAGTCAACTCAGGATCGTTGAGGCACGAGTGCCAAACGAGGTATTTTTGTCGCGCGAATAACTCAGCTGAGTCAGTCATTGAAGGTAAGCTATCATTGTCAGCTCCCTTGATTCAACTAGCAATAAGGTAACAGTCGCTGGTGCGCTATTCAGATTTTCGCAATCGCTTTCCGGTAGCTTAACGTAATGCTAATCGCACGTCCCGAGGACCAAATACTGATTTGCGTGGCCCGCAGGTCGCTCGATGTTGCCACGGTAGCGAACCTTCGCCAGTTGCTTCGACGTGACCTGGATTGGGATTACCTGCTGTTAATGGCTCAACGACATCGCGTAGTTCCAAGTCTGCATCATCACCTCATTGGATATCCCGATGCAGTTCCCGCACAAGCCAGTTCTCAGCTGGAACAACTCAATAACGAAAATGCGAGATCCAACCTTTTACTTACCGGGGAGTTGCTGAAACTCGTTGACCTGCTCGCAGCGCACGGCGTTGCGGCTGTGCCGTTCAAAGGACCAACGCTGGCGTTGTTGGCTTACGGTGACGTGGGGCGAAGGGAGTTTGGCGACCTGGATATTCTGGTCAGGAAGGAAAATGTTCCAACGGTGATGAAGGTGCTGGCTAGGGACGGTTTCACGCCAAGGCCAGAGCTGAGTTCGGCACATCAGACTGCAATATTACGGTTTGATTGCTCGCATAACTTTGCCAACGAAAGAAATGTTTGGGTAGACGTACACTGGGATTTTGTTGCGCCTTCTGCGTCGGTACGCGTTGATACGGATAAATTGTGGGACCGTTTAGAACCTTTATCCGTCAATCGCCGAGAGCTTAAGACCCTTTCGGTTGAAGACTTGCTGTTGATCCTTTGCCTGCACGGCTTCACACATTTCTGGGAAAGACTGGGTTGGATTTGCGATGTTGCGGCACTGATTGACAGCCAGGAAGGAATCGATTGGCCAATGGTACTTGAAAACGCGGACAGAATGGGCAGCCGGCGCATTCTTTCGCTGGGACTATATTTGACGAGCAACCTGTTGGGAGCGTCAGTTCCGCCAGATGTTTGGACAAAGGCGCCGGCGGACGCGACAGTCCTCGCGCTCGCGGACCAGGTGCAACAGGGCTTGTTTACGGAGCGACCTGAACCGGTTGGCATTCTTGGTGAGCTTCGCCTTCATCTGGCGATGATGGAAAGGAAGCGAGACAAACTTACGTCCTGTATTCGTTTGTTGGCTATGCCCAAAGTCGACGATTGGAAACTTCTAAAGCTGCCGGGCTCGCTTTTCTTCTTTTACTACGCGCTGCGACCGCTTCGACTCGCGGGAAAGTATGCAGCGAAACTGTTGAGAGTCTCTGCCGATCGAGAAACATCAACGAAAGGCAATGAAGGCGTAGTCTCTTGAGTATGAAAAATCTTTCGGTGGCATTATGAAGACTCTTCAACTAACCGCAATGCCAGTCGCTAAGGCTGAAATGCTCATTCGTAAACCTGTCGCGGAAGTTTTCGACGCGTTTGTTAATCCCGAAATCACTACCAGGTTCTGGTTGACCAAAAGTTCTGGCCGCTTAGAAGCGGGCAAGCACATTACCTGGACGTGGGAGATGTATGACATCTCGGTGCAGGTAGATGTGAAAGAGATCGAAGCAGGGAAGAGGATTCTGATTGATTGGGGGAATTATGGATCGATGACTGCAGTCGAGTGGGTTTTCACTCCTTATGAAAACGACACCACGTACGTCAGCATTACGAATTCCGGCTTCGAGGGAGATGGAGACAAAGTTGTAAGCGCAGCGCTTGACTCGAAGGGAGGCTTTACATGGGTTCTTGCGGGTCTAAAGGCACTCCTTGAACACGATATCGAGTTGAACGCCATCGTGGATGCCTTTCCCAAAGGCCTCAGGAAGCACTAGTTTGAATGAGACATCGCGAATGAAGCGAGAATGGATTGAAACAAAACTGCGAACAACGACCATTACCCCAACACCGACGTTTCGCTACGGAACATTAGCAGCTTGTTTCTGCTTATCTGCTTCTGCCCAGTCTTTCGCAGAAACGAACGAGTCCTTGTCATAAATAATTACAATCGTACCCACGGGCAGCATATTGCTTATTTCACGAGACGCAAACATTGGAACTCGAATGCACCCATGACTCTCGGGCCGCGAAGGAACGGAAGGATTTCCATGAATCGCCAATCCGTCGCTAAAGTAGCTGGGATAGTAAAGCAATCCTAAGGGTGACGTTTTCCACCCCGATACCTTTCCATAGATCCTGAACCGGCCTTTGGGTGTGTAGGCCAAACCTCTGTTGCCTTTCTCGTTGTATCGTCTGCCGCTGCCGGTCGAGACTGGAACAATTCTGGTGATTGTTCCCTCGTCGTCGATCAATGCGAGCACCTGGCGATCGATATCAATCTCTACATGCCTGTAACCGCTGTCGCGCGGCTGCGGCGAGGATGCATCGCGAATTGCCTCGAGGTCTTCGCGAGTAAGCCGGCCAGTAATTTTGCGGTCCTCCCATTTTTGAAATGCGATCAGGGCAGTGCGTGTAAAACCATCAATCACTCCATCTACCGGGCCGGTCCAGAAACCCATCTCTGAGAGGCGACGTTCTGCCTCCTTCGCTTCGACGCGAGTAGGCACTCGTTCGTGTGGCCTCTTGCTCTTTTTATTGGCGATTGACTGGCTTGCAGTCGAGACAAGCAAACCTATCAGAAGCAGCGTTGACGTGAGTTTCCTTGAACCCCCCATGAGAACCTCCCAGAAAGAGTCGACACCGGCACGCGATTAGAGTCGCAAGGGCGAGCGCGTGCACTTTGCGTTGTCGCGTTGGTTGATAATGCAGTCTGGTCAGGGGGGCGGAGTCGGGAAATACCTCACTGAAAGTTACCAGCAGCCCAGTCTGTACTCAATAACTTCTCTACGCTGAAACAATACGACTGAGGACTTGGGTCAGTCAACATCAGTGCTAATATTTGGCGCGAGACTGGTGCGGCGACTATTAGCCAGTTAGCAAGTTTTCTTGGATTGACCAATTTGAAATTATTTGTAGAATGCAGTGCAACGGCGCTGGGTTGCTGGGGTGAGGACAGTAACCTGTTGAGGCTGAAAGTCTCCGCCAACCGATTTGAGGCCGGGCCAAACCCGGCCTCTCGGTTTTTTGGGTAGCGCTTTACGCGGTAGCGTTCTTCTCTGGCGTGATCTATGCAGTGCTCGCGGCTTCGAGCCTGGCGCTGGGGATGATTCTAATAGTCTCGCTCGCACGACTTTGCGAACCGAGCCACCCGCACATGCAGGAGAGTCCAACACTGAACTATCAATGGCTTGATACTCAATCGACAAAAATTCCTCGCCAACTTCATACTGACCGGAATACGGTCTCATCACAGCCGTAACTTCTCGATTTGACAGATCTGGCTGCCCCACTTTCACTCGAAAACAGAGCGCTTGCCCTGAAAAGCAGGAGTCTTTCTCTTTGACTGGTGCTTCTGTTTGCTGGCACGGGGTGTGCACTAGAGGTGTCAAGCTCCTCCCCAGGGAGCAGTGAGATTCTCACTAAACCTTCTAGCGCCCCGCTGGAGAATCATGAGACGTGCGGACACAAAAGTTAAGAAAACAGGTAACACGCAGAGGCTCCTCTCTCTCGTGACCAAAGTGCCTATTAAGTCTGGGGCACGCCTGTTAATTGCGAGCATTGTAAGCGCACTTATGGTGGCTCTTATCGCGGACCATACATGGCCTGCGTGGATTTCCTGCCTGATCGTCCTCGCCGTAATTCTGCCGGTTCTCTACTTTTCCTACCATTTGCCCGCCCAAACCCAGGAGGGCGAGCCTCCTACCACCCTGCGAGACGCGTCGGAGATGTTTCGCGTCGCCTTCGATTATTCAGCGATTGGAATGGCGCTCGTGTTTCACACCGGTCGCTGGCATCGCGTTAACCGGTCGCTCTGCCAGATTCTCGGCTATTCAGAATCCGAACTTCTGGCGCGAGATTTCCAGGACTTTGTTCATCCTGATGATCGCCTCACGTCGATGGCAAAGTTAGAACAGTTGCTCAGGAGCAAGATTGCTACTTTCCAAATCGAGATGCGGTGTGTTCACAAGGATGGCCGGGCAGTTTGGGTCATGTGGAGCGTGTCGCAGGCACTGGTGGAGGACACCGAGTCTGTACATTTGATCTATCAGCTGCAAAGCATCACCGATCGCAAAGAGGCTGAGGAGAAGCTGCTTCACGATGCCTTACACGACACCTTGACGGGCCTGCCAAATCGGGCCCTGATGCTAGACCACCTGCAGTTGACCATTTCTCGCGTGAAGCGCAGGAAGGACCTGAAGTTTGCCGTCTTGTTCCTGGATTTGGATCGCTTCAAGCTGATCAACGATAGTCTTGGTCACATGGCCGGAGACCAGCTCCTCGTCGGTTTTGCGCGCCGACTAGAATCCTGCCTACGACCGGGAGACACGATAGCTCGCGTTGGTGGTGACGAGTTCACCATTCTCCTTGAAGACCTGAGTGACGAGAAGGAAGCTGTCTCCGTTGCGGAACGAATTCAACAGGAGTTGAAGCTGCCATTCAACCTCTGCGGTCGAGACGTTTTCACCACCGTGAGCATCGGCATTGCTCCCGGCTCAGTTGCCTATAACCAACCGGATGAGATCCTGCGCGACGCCGATATCGCCATGTATCGCTCCAAATCGCTGGGGAAGGCTCGTCACGAATTGTTCGATGAAGAGATGCACGCCCGTTCGACAGATCTGCTGCGGATGGAAACGGACCTTCGTCTGGCCCAGGAACACAATGAGTTCTTTATTAACTACCAACCCATTGTCGCGCTTGATGATTTTCACGTGTGCGGTTTTGAGGCCCTGGTGCGTTGGCAACATCCCGAGCGTGGCCTGATATCCCCGCTGGACTTTATTCCCGTTGCCGAAGAAGGCGGTCAGATTCTACAAATCGGACAATGGGTGCTGCGACAGGCTTGCTATCAGGCTAAGCGTTGGCAGGAAAGATTCCCGTCAGACGAATCTCTTTACATGACGGTCAACCTGTCGGCAAAACAGTTTGCCCAACCCGACCTGCTCGATCAGGTTAGTTCAATCCTTGACGAGACAGGGCTGGACCCCAATTTCCTTAAACTCGAGATCACTGAGAGTGTGCTAATGGATGATTTCGATTCGGCTGCGGCACTGCTCTTTAAGCTGCGCGCGCTTGGGGTCAGATTGAGTATTGACGACTTCGGAACCGGTTATTCTTCACTGACGTACTTGCACCGCTTCCCCATCGACACCTTAAAGATTGATCGCTCCTTTGTTACGGTCCTGGATAAAGACCATCTGGAGATCGTTCGCACCATCCTAAACCTGGCGGAGAACCTTGACATGGATGTAGTCGCGGAAGGGGTTGAGACTCAGGAACAAATGTCGTTGCTTAGAAACCTCTCCTGTCAGAGCGGTCAGGGCTACTTCTTCTCCAGACCCATGACTGTCGAAGAAGCGGAAAGAGTTCTTGAGGAAACGTATACACCAAGCCTCGATCGAGTTGCGTAAGATTCAAGCTCTTCACTGGGAGCGCGGGCGTCCCGACCGCCTGAGCACCGCAAGGTGCGACCATCTCTCAAAAATTTCAACTCGCGACGTCTGGGTCGCGCTGCGCGCTCATTGCGGGCGGGACGCCCGCACTCCCAGTGAAGAGCTTGAATCTCGCGATCACAGCGTATCGTCTGCGGCGGTTGCCGGCCCGGTATCGCTAAAGCAAATTCCGCTTTCAGGATCCATGTAGTAAAAGTTCTTGCCGGTAGCGCCAATACCTTGCGACTGTTCAGGGTTGGCGTTCACGCTGAACGTCGCCACCGTATTTTCCGATTTGGGAATAAGCGTTATTACAAAAACATAACCGCGGTCGTGCGGCTGGTCATGGTTCATTCGTTTGTCAACGTAACCCTGCTCAAACAGCTGCTGAAACGTGGCGTATTGTCCTTTGTGATCGATTACGTATTTGGCCTCTGCGATTCTAATTACATTTAGCGTTGCCACTGCTGCGGCTTCGTTCGCTTTTCGCACGCTGCTCTTGTAAGCAGGAACGCCGATGCCTACCAGGATTCCAATGATCGCGATCACGATAAGAAGTTCGATCAGCGTAAAACCCTTGCGACAAGATCTGTTGTTTGCATTTCTCATGGGAGTATTCACCTCGGCTACTTCACGAGTGCCGGAGAACAATGTTCCATTAAGTTGAACTGGGAGGGTGAGAAGAACAGGGCGACGCAGGATTGGTCAGAGGTCACAAGTGCTCGCTTGGATTAACGTGGCTTGCAGTCGGGCAGGCGAAACGCTCCGATGCGGCTTGAGTAGTTAGCCCGGCCCTTTTTGATGTAGTCACCGACGTACCAAATTGTGCAGTCGTCGCTAGGATCCATAGCGGTTTGAGTGTAGTCCTCCCAGCGCATCACGTTCTGCGCCCCCTCGCCTTCGACCAGAACCGTCTCACGGAGCGTTAACTGTCCGAGGGGATCGTTCGCCAGTCGGCCCGCAAATCTTTGCCCCGGAAAGTTAGGTGTTCCGCCAAACGAATAGCCAATGCCGATATTGCCCTTGCGATCCATAGCCGGGCTGGCCATCCAGCGATAGAAGCTATCTGGTGCAAAGGTACCTTGTTGGTAGACTAATGGGTCTCGGTTTTTGTCGAGTCGGAACTCGTACCAGCGAACTCCGCCACCTCCGGTCGCAGTGTTCACGGAGTGCACTGCGACTATCGACTCATGCCCATTCACCTTCCGATAAACTAACCGCGCCATGATCTTGTCGCCTTGTGCGTCGAGCCGCGAATCTATTCCAGGTTGCGGCACACAGTTGGTAAGTTGACCGCCACAAAGATATTGATAAGGCGCGACGGAGATTTTTGTTGGGCCGATAAGCTTTGTGTTGGCGGGATTCTTCCAGTCGACATGAAACTTCCAGACTAAAATTACATCGTCTGCGCGGATGTTCTTCAGTTGCGCGCCGCCGGCCGCCATCATGATGTTTGGCGCGCCACGCGGCGGCAATCCCATCCCGTCAATGTCAGCGTTGTTCAGGAAATTAACCCCGTCGATAACAAAGCACTGCTCGGTAGCCGCCTGGCCTTTCAACATTTTGTTGCGTTCGACCACACACGCGTGTTTTTGGATCAAGTCATCGCTCGTGCTGGTGGGCAGATAATATCCGTCAAGCCAAATCGCTGGTCGCGGGTAGTCCGGGAAAAACGGCCGCAGGAATTCGTAGCGATAGTATGGCCCGAGCGGATCCGAGGTAACACTCACGGCGTAACACATCGAAAAGGGGCCCTGACCTGCCGTAGCCGGTGTGGCTCGATTAGGGTTAGCGGGATTCGGTTGCGCCGGGGGAACGATCTGGAATGGCGAACCGGGTTGACCGGGACGACCGGGCGGGCTGGCCTGCGCAGGTTCTCCGTCCTTCCCAGGTACCGGCTGATCAGGTCGCACTGGACCACGCCCAAAGATCGGCATCACTATCAACCAACGTCCAGCCAGCTGATCGTAACGGACGACCGCGTCGCCATTATTGCGTGTCTCGCACTGGCCTCCGAACCCTGCAAAAACGGCGTTAGTGACGACTGGTCCGTAAAGGACTTTTCCGGTCTCGGGGAAACGCCGGCCTCGCTTCGTGAAGATCGCCACGCGCGTGTTTACGATTTGGAAGACGTGATCAGGGCCGACGGCGAGGCTGTTGTCTGAAGGATTGCGGACGTTGGTCTTTCCCTGCGGGCCTTCAAACCCGATGCCCAGGCCATCGAAACTCTCGACGATTTGAGCTGATGCGCGAGGACCCTGAGACTTTTGCTCGATGGCTGCGGCAGCAGCAGGCACTGGCGGCGTGTTTGGCTTGGGCTCGGCATCGCGCGGCTGCGGATTTGCTACCTCTTGATCATCGTTGCCGACCAGAACTTTCGAGGCGGTCATTTGTGCGAGCGGCCTCGAGACATCGTTCCTGACAGCCTGACGAACTGTGGTTTGGTTGTCGCTTGTGTTGATGCTTTCTGAGGAATCGCAGGCAGCCAGCGGTCGTACGTTGGCGTTGCCGCGTGTCTCCAGGAAGTAGTATGCGCCGAACGTTACCACGATCGTCGTTGGGACCGCGACGGCTTTGAAAACGCGCTTAATGTACGTCATGTTCTGATGGGGTGAATGCACCCTGGATGTCAACCGTGAAACTAATCGCGCACGACCAGGACCAATCCCAGGACGCAAAATATCAATCCAAGAATATTTCGCGGAGACAAATGATCTTTGAAGATCACAATCCCTATCGGAGCTAACAAGAGCGTCACGGCTACGTTAGTCGCAACCGCAGCCACGCTGATTCTCCAACCCGATCTATAAGCGAGCAGAAACCCCAGTTCAATACATGCAGCCGCAGCGCCCACGACGAAGACTGCCCAGTTCGATTCTGTCAGCGAACTGACGAACGACTTGTTACCTGGAAGCACCAGGGCGCAAATAGCCAGCACAATGATTCCCACCGCGTATGCGATGATCATCGCGTAGAACGGATTAATTCCCCTGGGAATGGCTCTCTGCCCCAGATGATAAAAGAGCATCCCGCCGACCGCGAGGACCAAAGGAAAATAGAAGCTTCTCATCGTTGTCATGTTTACCTTACCAGCCATAGCGATCCGCGAACTCACACGAAATAACACGAACCAAAGCTGCTGTTGGTGTAGTTTCGTGTGATTTAGTGGAACGTGTCACCTTCTTATCCACGACTACAATTTCTTGACGTCGACATGGTAGAGGTCAGTCGCCACCTGGAAGTCTTCCTTCTTTAGTTCCGTCTTCATCTCCTGCCAATCGGTCGTTGGTTGAATAGTCTGCCAATGGTCTTTTGCTCCTACACGCACCGGCATCGCAAACGCGGATTCATCCGCCTGCCAACGGTAGCGGACGGACTTATTCGTTTCGTCGAAAGTCAGTTCGAGGACCGGCAGAGCGGTGTGCCGCAGGTATTGATCGAAGACCGGCGTCAGGTTCATTCCGGCTTTCTGGTTGAAGTAAGCCACGACGTCTTCAGTCATGATCGTTTGATACTTGAAGTGCTGATAGAAATTCTTAAGCAGCGCCCACCAGCGCCTATCGTCGTTCACCACGCTGCGCAGTGTGTTGATGAAAAGCGCGCCTTTAAAGTACATGTCCTGAGGCGGTGTGGCATTGACGCCGCGAGGCGCGATGATCGGTTGCTGGTTCCTGACTTTTGCCCTGTAACCGTTCGTATACTTCAGGCCATCGTCTTTGCCAAACATGTATTCGACGTAAAGACATTCGAGATATGTCGTCCAGCCTTCGTGAATCCACATGTCCGACCGGTCGGCGGCAGTGACGCTGTTGCCAAACCATTCGTGTCCACTTTCGTGGATGATGATGAAGTCAAACTTGGGCGAAATTCCGACGCCCGTCCAGTCGCGCTCAAGATAGCCGTTCGCGAAGCGGTTGCCGTAAGTAACCGCAGACTGATGTTCCATGCCTGAGTAAGGCGCCTGGATTAGTTTGTAACCATCCTTCTGGAAAGGGTAGTCGCCGAAGTAATGCTGAAAGGCTTCGAGCATTCCTTTGGCCTGAGCAAATTGTTTCTTCGCCTTGTCGAGGTCTTCCGGCAGCGCATAGAAGTCCAGCGACAGATTACCGAGCTTGTCGTCGAAGTGCACATAGTTGCCGATGTTCAGACTGACGTTGTAGTTGTTTATGGGATACTGAATAAACCAATCCCAACGCGTGTAGCCGTCGCCAAGATCTGTTTTGCCGAGAAACTTTCCATTTGAGACGTCGGTGAGGTTGTTAGGTACGGCGACGCTGATGCGCATCGATTCTGGCTCGTCTTTCCATTGATCCTTGTTCGGCCACCAGATGCTGGCGCCTTCGCCCTCGCAAGCTGTGAATATCCAGGGACGTCCGGCCGGGTCTTTGCTGAAGGTGAAGCCACCAAAGCGGCCTATCGTCTGCGGCGTGCCGGAGTAATAGAAGTCGATCGTGTAGGTGCGTCCGGCCTTGAGCGCCTTCGGAAAGTCAACTAGTACCGCGCCTGAATCGCGTGCGTATTTAAGTTCCATCGGCTTCACGTCTGATGTCTGACCTCTGACCTCAGACCTCTGGAATAGAATCTTGTCGATCTTTAAGTTGTCATAAAGGTCGAGTTGAATCCTCGTGTCGTCCTTGAGCATCTTGAAACGGATCGTGTTCTTGCCACTGACGAACCTCTTTTCCGGATCAACGCGAATGTCGAGATGGTAGTACAGCAGATCGTTGTTGGCGCGATACCGGCCATACTCGCCGCGCAACATGTCAGCATGGGTGACCGGCTTCGGCGTTGGTACCGTCTGCGGCGTCGCAGTTCGCGTTTGAGCGAATAGCGTTGTGGGGGCGATTGTCAGTAGAAAGATAGAAACGACGAACTTGGCAAAGGCGTTTGCGAGCATGACGCTACTTTACCTGATGTAAGTCAGTCGCTCCATCTTCCGAGGCGTAGCCTCAGAAAGAATCAAATAGGCCGCTTAGTGGAAAGGCGAAGCCTTTCCGCACTGTGCTGCGGCAAAGCCGTGCGGTTCTGTAGGAAAGCCGCACGGTTCTGAATACTGTCCGGATAGAGTAGGAATGGAACTCAGTCATTTTGTGCTATCGTTTGGCGCTATTCATGATCGAGACGAATGGGATTTGGAGTGATATTCAGTGCGGTTAGGATGACCGTCTATGGCAGTTGGCAAAACTCTCTTCGGTCGTAAGTCGGCGTGGCTGGCGCTGATCGTGATTACGTTGATCGCATTCGCGGTCGTGGCGGCGCCGGTTTGGCTTATTCAACCGTTCAGCCCGCAAACGGCACGGAGCGTGTCAGTCTCGTATACCTTCCGCCGCTGGTCTCCGTTGATAACCATACTTTCACTGGCGTCCGCCGTATTCCTGATGGCGCAGCTTTGGCCCGGTTCGCGCTGGTGGAAGAAGGCGTTTCTCGTAATCGTGTTCATACCGTTGCTTGCTTCTACGTGGTTCGCGCGACAGAACCACTTCGAGTGGATGTTCAATCCAATACCCAACGCAACTTATGCAAAGACGAGTGAGGCGGGCTTCGTAGCCGACACTGACATCGTGATGACAGTGGAGAACAACGGGGAGGCGGCGGCATATCCGATACGTCAGATGGCTTACCATCACCTCGTGCAGGACGTGGTGGGAGGCACTCCCATTGTCGCCACTTATTGAACGCTCTGTCACACCGGTCTGGTGTGGGAAACGACAGTAAACGGACGGCAACTTCACTTTCACCTCGCGGGTATCAACAATCAAAACTTCATCATGCGCGATGAAGAAACGGGCTCGTGGTGGCAGCAGGTCACGGGCGAAGCTATCCAGGGGCCACTAAAAGGACAAACCCTCCGGCCTGTGTTTCATGATGAGTTGACGTTTGGATTGTGGAAGCGAGAGAAACCTGAAGGGCGCGTGCTGCGACCCAACGAGCAGACGACGCAGGCACGGAAGTACGCACCGGCCAACTGGGAAGAGCGCGTGGGCAAGATGCCTGTCGCCACATCCGTAGCGCTCGATAAGTCGCTCGAACCACGAACACTCGTCATCGGTTTTACGGTCAATGGTGTTTCGAAGGCTTATCCTTTCGACGCCCTCGTGAAGCAGAGTTTGATACTGGATGAGGTGGGCAATGTTCCTGTATTCATTGTTCTTGGCGATGACAAACGATCGGTGCGCGCCTTCGAGAGATCAGTCGATGGTCGCAAGTTGGAATTTCTCCTCAAACCAAACACCAGCGCGTTTGCCATGGTTGATGCTGAAACCGGCAGTGAATGGGATTTCACCGGGAAGGCAATTAGCGGACAACTCAGCGGTCGTCAACTGAAGAAGGTGGCAATCCTTAACGATTACTGGTTTGACTGGATGACTTACAATCCGAAGACGCTGGTCTACAAACTTGGCGATCGGTGACACAAAGTCAGAACGGGAGCCGTAGCGACCTGGTTTCTGGTGGCATGAATCAACATGATGACACCACAGCCTTCATATCGAGCGAAGAACCCGGTCGCTACTGCTCCCGGTTCTGTATTTGTGTTGAGCCTGGCGCTTATCACGACGTTGTTTGTTTGCGGTGCCACGCTCGCGCAGCAGCCGCACAGCCTCACCGGCGATATCCGCGCTCACAAAAGCTTTCATTCAAACATTCTCAATAACGATCGCGATGTCCTCGTCTATCTGCCGCCCGGCTACGACGCAGCGAAGCGCGCGCGCTATTCTGTCTTTTACATGCACGACGGACAAAACCTATTCGACGGCGCAACGTCGTTTATCCCCGGGCAGGAGTGGCGCGTCGATGAAACAGCCGAACGGTTAATCGCGGCCGAAAGAATCGAGCCGCTGATCATCGTCGGCGTTTACAACACGAAAGATCGCATCGACGAATACACCCCGGCCGCGGACGCGAAGTACAAGATGGGCGGCAAGGCGGATCTTTATGGCCGCATGTTGGTAGAGGAGTTGAAGCCTTTCATCGATTCTCAGTACCGGACGAAGCGCGACGCGAAGCACACGGGTTTGGGTGGGTCATCGCTGGGCGGTTTGGCTTCGCTCTATCTCGCACTGAAGTATCCAAACGTGTTTGGACGCTCTGCAGTAGTCTCGCCATCGGTATGGTTTGCGAGCAAACAGATCGTACGTTACGTTGAGGCGCTAAAGCGGAAGCCCAACGTTCGCATCTGGATGGACATCGGAACGAAAGAAGGACGGACGCCCGAAGAAGCGCAACAAACCGTCGACGACACCAGGCTTTTGAGAGATACACTCGTTAAGAGAGGTTGGAAGGTTGGGAAGAATCTCAATTACTTTGAAGCAGAAGGCGCTGAACACAACGAAGCCGCCTGGGCTGCACGGGTTGAGTCGATCCTTGCGTTCCTTTTTCCACGAAAGATGTAAGATAATTGCCACGACAACTCCTTGGAGTGCGGTGACCTGTCACCGCTTTTGCCTTGGGCGGCTTGACGCCCATATTCTTCAGTAGGCTTACTGCAACGATGATCGCCACAAGTCGCGATTGACCAAAGCGGTGACAGGTCACCGCACTCCAAAGAGTTGCACTTCCTGGTTAAATGATCTGTTGTCGTCGTAGGAGGAACAGTCGAATGAAGAAGCTTAGAAGATATGCGCTAACCGGAATGACCGCTCTGGCCATCTTGTTTTCATTAGCGCTCGTCGCTGCCGCACAGGAACCTGCGGTTGTACTGACCGGCGCGGATTTAACCCGCGTTGTGCCACCGGGATTTTATTTTCAGGGGCTAACTGCGCCCACCCAGATGCGTAACGCCGCGGCCGCGCGTTTTGGCGAGAAGCGCTACTTGATTGCCGGCCTGGTCGATACGTCCGGGTATGCCGCCGAGGTGCGCGCCAAATATGAGGGATTCCTGATTACGGATTCTCCAATCACGATTAACGGTTCGGACCTTGGCGTTGGCGCTTATGGTTTTGGTTTCAGTAATGACGGCAAGCTGAACATTCTCGATCTGGCCGGCAACGAAATACTCTCCGTCTCTACTACGAAAGAGAGCAAGCTTAAGCGTCCGCGTCCTTTGATGATGACGAGTGTGGATAGTGGAATTCGTCTATACAGCGGCAGGGACTACGCGGTCATCGCAGCGAAGTAAGAACCTATTCCTGATGCACGCAATGCGTTTCCGCTCATCGCCGTTGGTTGCACTCCTGTTTTTGGGCATTGCGCCGTTAACGTTGGTTGGTCAGCAGCCATCACCAAGTCCCACTCCAACACGCACAGGCAAGTCGTACAGCTCGGAGACACCGAACAGGAAGCCGCCAACACCAGCCCCGCAGTCGCAATCTCCAGTTACGTTCTCGGACATCACCATTCAATCGAGAATAAATTTCCAGCGCGCGCCGTCGTTTACCTCAATGAAATATCTGCTCGAGGCGGTGGGCAGCGGCGTAGCGATGTTTGATTATGACAACGACGGTCGCATGGATCTGTTTTTTACTAACGGTGCAGCTTTGAAAGATCCGATGCCAAAGGCGGAAATGCCTGACAAGCGTGAAGCCAAATACTGGAACCGGCTTTATCGCCAAAAACCTGATGGCACTTTCGAAGACGTTACTGAAACCGCGGGCCTCAAAGGCAGTGGTTTCAGTATGGGAGCAGCTGCGGCCGACTATGACAACGATGGGTATACCGACCTTTTTGTCACGGGGTACGGTGGTAATTCTCTCTATCACAATAATGGCAACGGCACGTTTTTCGATGTCACGAAGAAGTTAGGTATTGGCGGTGGGGGCTGGTCGACAAGCGCGGGTTGGATTGATTACGACCGCGACGGCCGGCTCGATCTTTTTGTTGGGCGCTATGTCGAGTGGGATTTCGAGGCCGGCTCCGTCTACTGTGGCGATCTCCGGCCCGGCTACCGCGCCTATTGTCATCCGGATAATTTCAAAGGCGCCACGAACCTCCTCTATCACCAGCGGAGTGATGGTTCGTTTGAAGATGTCAGTGCGAAGTCAGGGATTGAGGAGCCCGGCGGCAAGGCTTTAGGAGTGGCCCTGGGCGATTTTGATAACGACGGCTTCATGGATATTTTCGTCGCCAACGACAGCGTTCGCCAGTCGCTCTATCACAATAAAGGCGATGGTACGTTTGAAGACATCGCCATTTCATCGGGCGCGGGCTATGACGAAAATGGCAAGACCTACGCGGGCATGGGAATCGCCGCCGCGGACTATGACAACGACGGCTACGTCGATATCTTCATCACCACGCTCTCAAATGAAACCTATCCGCTTTACCACAACGATCGCGATCTGAGTTTTACATACGCGACCAACTCCGCCGGCGTGGGACAAATAACGCTTCTGAATTCCGGGTGGGGAACACAGTTTGTCGACGTCGACAATGATGGCCTGCGCGATCTCTTCGTAGTGCAAAGCCACGTGCTCGATACGATTGAGAAGACTAACCCATACCTTCAGTACAAACAGACACCATTGCTGATGCTCAACACGGGCAAGGGTTTTGTAAACGTATCGGGCACGGCGGGACCGACTTTTAGTAATGCGTTAGCCGCGCGCGGCGCAGCATTTGGCGATTTGAACAACGATGGGCTAACTGACGTGGTAATCGCGACGCTCGATGGCGCGCCGGTAGTGCTCAGAAACGATGGAGCTAAGAGCGGAGCGAAGAATCACTGGTTCGGCTTGTCTCTGGTCGGCTCAAAATCCAATCGCAATGGAATTGGCGCGCGCATCACCGTCACCGATAGCGCCGGCAAGAAACAAATATTCGACGCGAATACATCGGGGAGCTACCTGGCATCGAATGACCCCCGAATTGTTGTGGGTCTGGGGCAGGCAACGAGTGTTCGAAGAGTTGAAGTGAAATGGCCGAGTGGAACAGTTCAGGTTGTTACCGACCCGCAACTTGGTCGATACCTGATAATCAATGAACCCGGAGTGCAATGAAGGAGCATGAACTCAGAGCTCAGCCTTGGGCTGTTGACTTCGCCTGGCTTGTGCTTTGAACTACGCCTGTCGGTAAACTGCTTGCGTCCATTTTACCGTTGAGTCCCTGGCCGATCGCTACCGCTCCCGGTTCTGATTTCGTTACTAATCGGATGAAGTTCGAGTCAAACTGCACCAGCCGCTTCTGGCCTATGTTGACAGCCATAATTTTGCCGCGTATTTTCGGTCGAGTTCTAAACGGAAAGCTCCGAGTCCGCGCGCGTAAGACCCTGGTCTCTCCACGTTCAATCGCCGAGTTAAAGTTCACAGACACCACTTGAAAGAAAAATGTTCTTGAAAAAGTCTCTTTGCAGCGTGCGATCCAGGTCTGTGGTTCTGCTTTTCCTCCTGACGTCATTTGCAGATTCCAGCCTTCTCGTTGCGCAGACCCCTCCGAAAAAAAGCGAACCACAACAGGGAATGGGTGTTTCAACCGGAACCCCGGTGGACTATTCCTCTCGCCGCACGATCGGGGTAACGGACGCTAAAGCTCCGATCGTGTTTCAGGACGTGACCGATAAAACCGCGTTGGCGAATTTCAAGCATCGCTCGGGCACACCGTCAAAAAACTACATCTTCGAAACAACCTCCGGTGGCGTCGCAATCTTTGACTATGATCTTGATGGTCTGCCGGACATCTACCTGGTGAATGGTTCGACGGTGGCGGCCATGGAAGGCAAGGAGAAGCCGTCTCGTGCCGCGCTCTATAGGAATCTTGGCAACTGGAGGTTTGAAGATGTAACCGATAAGGCGGGAGTGGCAAATGAGCGTTGGGGCTGCGGCGTTGCCATAGGGGACTACGATAATGATGGTGATCCTGATTTGTACGTGACGAACTTCGGTGTGTCACGTCTTTACCACAACAACGGTAATGGAACTTTTTCTGATGTCGCTGTGAAGCTCGGCGTGGCACGCAAGGGTTGGAGTACCGGCGCGAGTTGGGGAGACTACGATGGCGATGGCAGACTCGACCTGTTCGTTCCCGGCTACCTGGAAATCGATCTCGGTAATCTGCCGCCGAGTCCAGCTGAGGTCGGGAAGCCGGGCGGCGTTGGTCAAAACTTCTGTCAGTTTCGCGGCACGCCAGTCATGTGTGGGCCTCGTAGCCTGCCCGGGGAAGGCGACACACTTTTTCACCAGCAAGCTGATGGCACGTTTGAGGATGTCAGCGTCAAAGCAGGAGTAAATGATCCACAGAAGTATTACGGTTTCAGCTCCGCGTTCGTCCACACGGACGACGATAAGTTGCTTGACTTGATCGTAGTGAACGACTCAACGCCGAAGCAGCTTTACATCAATAAGGGAGATGGAACGTTTGCGGAGGTTGGTTATCCTTCGGGCGTGGCGCTGAATGAAAATGGACGTGAACAAGCCGGAATGGGATTGGCGGTTGGCGACTACGACAACGATGGCCGCGTCGATTTCCACATCACTAATTTCTCGGACGATTCAAACGTGCTTTATCACAATGATGGAGACGGGAATTTTTCCGATGTTACCTTTCAGGCTGGGCTCGGCGAACTAACTCTTCCTTTTCTTGGCTGGGGAACAAGCTTCATCGATTTCGACAATGATGCCTGGCAAGATCTTTTTGTGGCGAACGGACACGTCTACCCGGCGGTTGACGCTAATCAATGGGGGACGAGTTTCGCTCAGCAGGCATTGTTATTCCATAATCTTAAAAATGGAAAGTTTGAACGAATTGGCGCTGCGCCCGGTAGCGGTTTGGCAAGCGCCTGGCAGAGCCGCGGTCTCGCCATTGGCGATCTGGATCAAGACGGCCGGCTCGACCTGGTGATAAACAACATGGATTCCAAGCCGTCTGTCTTGCGAAACGTCGCCGCGCCTGCGGGCCATTGGCTAAGTGTGCGACTCGTCGGCGACCCCTCAAAAAAGACACCTCGCGATG
>JBOGOP010000039.1:0-29709 GCA_050747225.1 Pyrinomonadaceae bacterium | reverse complement strand
GGTTGAAGGGCTGACAAGGTCAAGGTGGGAAGACACTGTGCAAACCTCTCAGGTCGGGAAGGCGGGCTTGCCCCCGCTCTTGGACGACGACCTGAAAAGCCCGGTGTGATAAATGCTTAAATTCAATCTTACAGTTAGCTTTTCACGATGCCCCAACTAACCAAACAACGCGCTAAGGAATTGATCAGCGCGATGCGCGATCGGACAATCGTCGTGCTTGGCGATGTGATGCTCGATGAGTTTGTCTGGGGCGACGTCACCCGGATTTCTCCTGAGGCGCCGGTGCCGGTTGTCGATATTCGTCGCGAGTCGGCACACCTTGGCGGCGCCGCGAATGTGCTCGCCAACCTGGTGGCGCTGGGCGCGAAAGCGTGTGTGGTTGGCGTTATCGGAAACGATTCGGCAGGTGATCGACTCCGCGCCAGGCTGAAGGAAGTTAGCCCCTTACAACCAGACGATTACCTGGTAGTTGACGAAGGTCGGCCATCTACAACCAAGACGCGCATCATTGCCCACAATCAACTCGTGGTACGCGCCGATCGCGAGCAACGCAATCCGGTCAACGGTAAGACTGAGAGAAGCATTATCGATTCGTTGAACCAGGCGCTGCGGGATGCGGATGCGTTTGTTGTTTCTGATTACGACAAAGGGGTCGTTACGCCGCACATTCTTGGTGAGATCCTGCCCTCGGCTTACGCGCGCCTACCAGTGCTTATCGATCCCAAGATTCGGAACTTTCCCCATTACAGCCCGGCGTCATTGATCACGCCGAACCATCACGAGGCGCTGCGAATGGCCAACCTCGAAGCAGACTCGGACGAAGGTCTGCATCAGGCAGCCCTGGCCATCCGTGAGAAACTCAATTGCGATGCGGTGCTGATCACGCGCGGCGATCGCGGCATAATGTTGTTGGAACGGGAAAACGATCCGGTGTTCGTGGCAACGGCTGCTCGAGAAGTCTATGATGTCACCGGCGCCGGCGACACGGTCATCGCCACGTTGGCGGCGGCGCTTGGGGCAGGCGCAACGATGCTGGAAGCGGCGAACCTCGCAAACCATGCGGCGGGTATTGTGGTGGGCAAAGTCGGAACAGCGACGGCAAGCGCCGATGAATTGTTGGCAACGTTTGTGTAATGTGCCGCGTCGCGGCAACCTGAGTTTAGCCCGGCGTTTCAACGCCGGGAAAAGATCTCTAACCCTAATCTTTTCGTCGCATAGCGACGGTTGAATTACTTGGGCGTCGCTGCGCGACGAGGATATTTCGTTGGCCTCTTCCCGGCGTTGAAACGCCGGGCTAAAGTCATGCCGACGCTACGCGCCGAAGAACGAACTTTCGATAGCAGCGCAAACTAACAGTTTGCGCTACCAAGAAACATGATTGGAAAGTCGCTCCACAATTATAAGATTCTTGAAAAGCTCGGCGTGGGCGGGCAAGGGACCGTTTACAAAGCTACTGACGGGAAACTCGGTCGCACGGTGGTTGTAAAAGTTTTGCCGGCCGAGCTGACCGCAAGAGAAGCAAACCTTCGTCGCTTTGAACGCGAAGCGCGCCTGGCTTCGTCCCTCGATCATCCAAACATCTGCACCATCTTTGATCTCGACGAGGCTGAAGGACACCACTTTATCGCCATGCAATACGTTGAAGGGCGCAACGTAAGACAACTGGTGAACGGCCATCCGCTGGCGTTGAAGAGCGCACTGCTGATCGTGATTCAGGTCACTGACGCGCTGGCGGCGGCGCATTCGCGAGACATAATTCATCGAGATATCAAGTCAGGCAATGTAATGGTTACGCCTTCGGGCCAGGTCAAGATATTGGATTTCGGGCTGGCAAAGTTGCTGGACGATTCAGACGACAGCTCGAAGTCTACGATTCATCGCACCGACTTGACTGAAGTCGGCGTACCTTATGGAACGGCCACTTACGCGGCGCCGGAGCAAGCGCGCGGCGACCGTGTTGATAAACGCGCCGATATCTTTTCGACCGGCGTCCTGCTCTACGAAATGCTGACCGGCACCTGGCCCTTTCGCGGCAAGACCACCATCGATGTCAGACACGCGGTGCTTCATGCTGACCCCGTACCGGTTCCCGAACTCCGCAAAGAGCCCATCCCCGCAAGTCTGCAACAGATTCTGGATCGCTGCCTGGCAAAGGAGCCACGCGATCGTTATCAAAAGATGGAAACGCTGCGCGACGATCTTCGCAGTGTGTTGCAGGAGGTTTCGTCGTCAGAGAGTAGCGGTCAGGCATTTACGAGCGTTGTGCCTGAACCTGCAAAACACCTGGCCGGGGGTGGCACCGTCTCCAGGGCGATGAGATGGCTCAAAGGCAGATCCAAATCAGAATCGACTTCCGCACCCGGCGTTGTTACCCCCACTAAGCCGACTATTCACGAGACGCCGTTTACAACTATTGCCGATCCCGAGAAGAAGAGTTTGGCCATTCTCTGTTTCCGCAACCTGAACAACGATCCGGCCTCGAGCTTTTACGAGTTTTCGCTTGCCGATGCGGTGATAACCGAACTCGCGCGCGTACGTTCGCTCGTCGTGCGGCCATCCTCGGTGATCGCGAAATATCAGGGCGGACAAATGGACCCGCGCGAGATCGGGCAGGAGTTGCGCGTCAACGCGGTGCTGACCGCAGGGTTTATTCACGCCGGCGGCCGGTTCCGGGTTACAGCACAACTGCTCGATGTGGGTTCAGGCGACATACTTTGGAGCGACCGCATAGACACGTCGACTGAAGACATCATCGCGGTGCAGGACGAGATCGCGCAGCGAATTGTGGAAGGCTTACGACTTGAACTGAGTCCGGCTGAACAGGACGGTATCGCGAAGCCTTCTACACAAAACGCCGCGGCCTACGAGCAATACCTGCGCGGACGCGATCTTTTTGCCCGCTTCATTTTCCGCACCATCGCTCAGGAGGATTGCGACTCCGCCATCGAACACTTTCAACGAGCGATCGAACTCGATCCTAACTTCGCGCTGGCGCTTGACGGTCTGGGGGCTTCCTACGTCAATCGAGTTTTCAAAGGTTTTGGCGGCGCGGAAGATTACGAACGCGCCGAGGTTGCTTTTGCCAGGGCCCTGGCGATCGATCCGAAGTTGACGGAGGCGCGCATGCTGATGGTCTTCGTCTACCTTTGGCGTGGCCAAAAGCAGAAGGCGCGTGAGGAGGTGGCGCGCGCTCGCCGCGAATCGCCAGACGAGCCTGTAGTCCACTTTGTAAAAGGAACGTTGCACCGGCTTGACGGAGAGTATGGACGCGCGTTGCGCAGTTTTGATCGCTTAATGCGTCTCGATCCGGCGGCGCACGTGGTAGCCAGCTACAACCGCGCGCTGGTTTACATGTACATGGGAAACTTCGAGGAGACGAATAAGCAGTTGGATCACGCAGGTGATCCGGACAATCCGCTGGTCAAAACTTTTAGGGCGCTCGCGTTGTATTACACCGGCCAAACGGACGCTGCCGCCGAGCTGATGGAAAAAAATGTCGCCGACCACCCAGACCTGCACGGCATTCGCCCATTCATGGCGATGTTTTTGAGTGTGCAGGGAAAACATGATGAGGCGCTCGCGCAACTTAACAGCTCAGTCATAAGAACCGCGGAAGTTGATCCGGATATCGCTTACTCGGTGGCGTCAGTTTACGCGCTGGAAGGCATGCGAACTGAAGCGCTGGAGTGGCTGGCACGCGCCATCGCGCTGGGGAATGAAAACCAACTCTGCTTTGAGAGCGATCCAAACTGGACCGGCATGAGAAGCGATGAACAGTTTCAAAAACTGATGGCGCAAGTCCGCGCTGCTCATGTGGCGCACGCCGGCAAGGGTTCAGTGCCAGGCTGAGTAATAAATCGGCAGGTTCAGGTAAAGGATCGGCGGGGGTGAACCACCCTTCCCGACCTGAGAGATTCTCGAGATCGGGTTGTTTATTTTCTGGTTGAATGGCTGCCACATGTTTTAACGCGGATCTTGAATAAGCTCTCAGGTTGGGAGGGTGGTGTACCCCCGCTGGTTTCGCCGCAATTCAACACTCGTCGGGATTCAAATCAGAACAATGGTCAAAAAGTTTCGGGTTCAAACTTATCTCAGTCTCCTTCTGCTCTTAGCTCTAGTGCAGTCGGTCACACCGACCGTCGGGCAGCAGCAACCGCAACGTGAGCGACGAGTGACGCCGGCCGCAGTTGCAACGCCAACTCCTACTCCAGTTTCAACTACTATTCCGGCTGAAGAACCTCAAGCTTCACCGACGCCGACCCCCGACGTTGTCCAAATCAGGACCGCTGCGACTACGCGCACTCTCGTCGAGCTGCAGACGCGCATTTCTCAAGTGTTGCGCAAACCGGAATTCGCACCGGCGATGATCGGGATCAAAGTTACTTCCCTGGAAACTGGTCGAGTGCTCTTCGAGGAAAACGCAAACAAGCTGCTGCGTCCAGCTTCAAACATGAAGCTTTACACGGTGGCTGCTGCGCTCGATCGGTTGTCGCCTGACTTTCGTTTTGTCACCTCTGTATATGCGCCCGCCAAACCGAACAGCAACGGAGTGGTCAACGGCGACCTCACCATTTACGGGCGCGGTGATCCTTCGATCGCGGCACGATTCAACAATGGCGACTACTTCAAAGGTATCGACGCACTTGCCACGCGTATCGCCGCCGCGGGCGTGAAGCGAGTGGAAGGCGACCTCGTGGCCGATGAGACGTATTTCATCGGTCCACAATTTGGCAGCGGCTGGGAATGGGAAGATCTGCAGTGGTATTACGGCGCGGAAGTCAGCGCGTTGACTGTTAACGATAATGCACTCGACCTCTTCGTTAAGCCCGCGGCGCAAGTTGGCGCTCCGGCGGTAATAACAACCGGCCCACCCGATCCGTTGCTGCGGATTGTTAATAAGGTTGTTACTGGCGCAAAGGGTACCAAGAGGGACCTGAATGCCTACCGTGCTTTGACCGGCGATGTCCTCGAAATCACCGGTTCGATTGCAATTGACGACAAGGGTTACACCGGCGGCATAGGCATCTCTCGTCCGGCGCTTTTGTTTGCCTATTTACTGCGCGCTTCGCTTGCCCAACGTGGCGTGACTGTTAAAGGCAAAACGCGCACGGTCGATGCGCGCCCGGCTGCCGGGTTTGTTATGCAACCACCCTTGAACTCGCCGGCGGGCAGTAGTGGATCGACACGGATCGAAATTGCGAGTATGCCGTCGGTTCCGTTTAGCGCAGTCGCTGCGCAGACCCTCAAGCCGAGCCAGAATCTTTACACTGAACTGATCCTGCGAACGCTCGGGACGGTGGTTCCACCGGTTGTAACTACGCCGAATATCGATCGCACCAGTGAATCCGACGGCCTTGAGGTTGTAAAAACATTTCTGCGGGAAGCTGGTGTTACCCCTTCATCGCTGGTCTTGAGTGACGGCTCCGGCCTTTCGCGCAACGACATGATCACGGCGGAGGCCACGATTCAGTTGCTGACTTACATGCACCGCCATCGTTACGCGTCTGTCTTTCGCGACGCATTACCAATCGCGGGCGTTGACGGCACGCTCCGAAGTCGTTTCAAAGGCACTCCAGCGGAAAACAATCTGCGTGCGAAGACCGGAACGCTAAGCTCAGCAAACAGTCTTTCGGGTTACGTCCGCGACGCCGCCGGTGAAGAGTTGGCCTTTTCAATCATGGTGAACAACTTTCCGCAGGACGCTGACGTAAGATCGAGCTGCATCGAGCCGATTGCGGTTCTGCTGGCGTCGTTTGCCGGCAGGCCGTAGTAACGCAAACGGACAGGTGTCAGCACATGCGTGCCACCAAAGAGTTGCCGCGACGACAAGTGTCAGCACATACGTTCAGGGTCCAGGTATCTACGAGGCAATTCATAATGAACGCGAAAGAGCAGTGGCTGAATGTTCCAGGCGCTTCGTCGCAAGGCGTAACAACGTATCTCTTTTTTGACTATTCTACTGGCACCCATGTGCTGACACTTAGGTGGCACCTATGTGCTGGCACTTCTCCCAAACTGTTAGTTTGCGGGGCATAGTAAACCTCAACGCGCAGAGGTTGCTGCAAGTTCGGCATCAATGTCGCACCAGACGCAAACTAACAGTTTGCGTTACATCTAAAGGAGACACCCATGTCTATTGACCGACTAGTTCAAAGTTGGAGCGAAGTGAGGACCGGGCTTATCAATGAAGCTTCGCAGATTCCTGAAGAAAAGTTTTCGTTTCGCGCTACGCCGGAGACTCGCAGCGTCGCTGAGCTGCTCCAACATATTGTCCAAACACAAAAGCTGCTCGTTGGCGAGGCCTGCCGCGAAAATACCGACCTGATGCGGCAGTCCTTCGTCGAGCACATCAACGAATATGCTCCCGGTGTTGCTGCGATCACTGACAAGAATGGGTTGCTTGAGCTTTTACGCAGCAGCCTGGAACCGGCAGAAGCTGCAATTCGTGATTGCGGCGAAGGCTTGCAACAGAAAATGCGCCGCTTCGATGGCAAAGAAATAACGAAGCTCGACTTTCTGAACTTTGGCATCGCTCATGAGATGTACCATCGCGGGCAGTTAACGGTGTACGAACGTCTGCTGGGAGTCGAACCCGCGCTCACGCAGTATTTCAACAAACGGTTCATGACGGCCTCGACGCCAACGGAATAAAATGCCTCCTCCGTTTACCAAGTTTCATGGCTTTGGCAACGACTACATTGTGATCGAGTCGAAAGACCTCGCACTCGCCGGAATCTCAGCCACCAGTGAACTCGGCGAATTCGCGCGTCGCATTTGCAATCGCCACTACGGCGCGGGTGGCGATGGGATAGCGGTGGTGAGCCCGTCAGAAGTCGAGGGCGCTGATTTTCATGTGCGCATTTTCAATCCCGATAGCAGCGAAGCCTCGCTCTCGGGCAATGGAACGCGTTGCGCCGCTGCCTACCTCTACTACAAAAAACTCTGGGCGGCGCCTGAACTGCGCCTGAGTACGCGTGCTGGAATCAAGCTCTACACCATTCGAGAGCAAACGGACGCCGGCTGCTACTTGTTTGACTCCGAACTCGGCCAGCCAAAGTTTGATTCGAATTCGATTCCGATGACGACGGGTGAGCCGATGGAGAAAGTCATCGACTATGAACTCGATGTCGGTGGCGAGTTGTACCGAGTCACTGCATTGCAGATGGGGAATCCAAACTGCTGTATTTTTGTTGACGCCTTTGACGCGCTCGACTGGCGCCAAATCGGGAAAGCAATTGAGACCCACAAACAATTTCCAGAGCGTACGAATGTCATCTTCGTTCGCGTCGTGGATCGCAAGACGATCGAGCTGCGAATCTGGGAACGCGGCGTGGGCGAAACCGAGGCTTCGGGTACGTGTTCCTGCGCGGCTGCGGTCGCCGCGATGATTAAAGGAGAGACCGAACGACTGGTGGATGTCCTCATGCCCGGTGGCCGAGCAAAAATTAACTGGCGCGAGCACGATGGCGAGGTTGTTATTACGGGCACGGCTGGAGTAATTTATGATGGCGATTGGCTATCTGCCACCGGCTAATCTTGCGAAGGCGGCGACTTCTTGGAGTGCGGTGACCTGTCAACGCTTTGCCCTTGGGCGGCTTGACGCCCCAATGCTTCGGTGGTCTCAACCAACGTCGACTGCGACAGGTCGCAGCCGGCCAGAGCGGTGACAAGTCACCGCACTCCAAATTTGTACTCCCCCATGAGTGATCCCGACTGTTACTCGAAATCTTCCCGACGTCTCTCCAGTCGTCGTTTGATTCCGCTCGCCTTTGTGCTGGCGCTGCTGACGGCTGCGTGCGGCGGCACGGTCGTTTCCAGGACAGAAATCAAGCCACCGACTAAGCCAACTCCCGCAAGTCTTCATTTTTGGCTGGGCAATTCACAGCGCAACTTTTACGGCAGTGGGCCCTGGCAGGAGGGGCCACTCGAGATTGTTTGGGAAAACGAAACCAGTTCCATCAGCGGCAGACTGCATCCGGATCAGTGGGGTGGCACATCCTGGCCGGGGCAACCCGCCGTTGACGGCAATCGTGTCTACTTTCCTTCAGCTGATGGCAATGTTTACTGCGTAGACGCTCGAGACGGCAAGGTCATCTGGAAGTTCAAAGCCAAAGATAGTTTCAAAGCAACGCCAACCGTCGCCGGCGATCGCATCATAGCCAGCGGCTTAGACCATCACGTCTATTGCCTAAACGCGCGCGACGGCACAGTGATCTGGGATTTCGAAACCGGGTTTGAAGTTGACGGATCCGCAGCCGTGGTCGATGGACGGATTTACTTCGGCAGCGAAGACGGTTTTTTCTATTGCCTCAATCTCGCCGATGGCTCCCTGATTTACAAGACCGAACGGCTCGGCTCAATGGAGGGCAGTTGTACAGTGGTTGACGGCCAGATTTACGTAGGCACCGAGCAAGGCGATCTTTATTGCCTCAACCAGGCAGACGGAACGACTGTATGGAAGGCGCGTATTGGCGCCGATTCGGATTCAACGCCGGCCGTGACGGGCGGTTTTGTTTACACAGCTGCCGAGGATGGTTACGTTTATTGCTTCCGGCAGTCAAACGGTGAGCCGGTTTGGAAATTCAAAGCTGAGGGTGGGTTGAGTAAGAACTATACGGAACGAAGTGGAATTTGGGCGAGTCCGATTGTCGTGAAGGATCGAATTTATATCGGTTCCAACAACGGCTACATGTATTGCCTGACGGCTGACACGGGGAAAGTCGCCTGGCAGCAATCAATGCAAGCGCCAATTTGGGGTACGTCACCGGTAGTCGAGGGCCGGGTGGTGTTTGGCGATAAGTTTGGTTGGATCCACATGCTCTCAGCCCAGGATGGCAGGTCGCTTGGCGCACTGAAGATCGGAGAAAACATCAACTCCACGCCCGCTGTAGTGGGAGGCCGGATCTACATCGGCGCTTTCAACGGGAAGCTCCACTGTCTGACCACGAAGCCAGGCGGTTGGGAAAAGATGGAGGGCATGGGTGGGTGACTAGAGCTTCGTTGATCTATCTGGTCGACAACACGCTTGATGGTCAGGGCGCCAGTCCTCGTGAACTGCGAGCAGTGCTCAGCCGCATTAGTGAAGGCGTTGAAATACTGACCGAACCCTACTCCCGCGTTTCTCTCAAACGTGTAAAGTCGCTTCGCCCTACACACATCGTTTTGAGTGGTCAGAGTCACCCCTGGGACAGATACGATCCAGCAGCGTTAGCCGGCGTGATTGAAGTGATCAAGAAAGCAACGCAACCAGTGCTCGGCGTTTGTGGTGGGCATCAGCAAATAGCTCTGGCTTATGGCGCGCCTATCGACCTGATGGGTCGGGTTGAGCCCGGCGAAGGATATGAAGGCGCGAAGCGCGAGCGCGGATACTTCCCGGTAGAAACCAACAGCAACGGCATCTTCAAAAACCTGCCCGAAGAAATTACCGTTTGGCATTCACACTTTGACGAGGTGAAAGCCTTGCCCAAAGGCTTCCGCCGCACCGCGTGGAACGAGACCTGTCCGATTCAAGCGATGGAACATACTGAGCGACCTTTGTTTGGTGTGCAATTTCACCCGGAACTGTTCGACGATGCGCATCCTCATGGCCGGAAAGTCATCGAAAACTTCCTTAAAACTTAAGAAAGTCTCGCTTTTCTTGTTCAGAGAACACCCCGAAACCTGGTAAACGTACCGAAATGTTTCGGTCACATTTGCACCCCTTTTCTAACTCTAAACATTTCAGTAGTTACCTAAAATGTTGAGGTTTTGTGGCCTTTTTTGCCTCTTTGGCGAGTGGACACCCCCTACCTCGTGTGCTAGTTTCCCTGCCGACAAGCGGGGAGTACTACCCGGCTTGTTTTTCTTTATAGAACATTCACTTGAGTTTTTCAGCGCGCATGCATCAAGGATGCAAGCCCCCAACTCCGGCTGACGCAGGTTCTCAACTCCTTGGGCCGGAGGTCGAGTCATAGGAAAGAACGGACTCGCGCAGAGCGCTGGGAATATTTTTAATCGGACAGGAGACCCGACCAATGAAATCATTTGTTAGTAGAAGCGCGATAATCGCGTCTTTGCTGCTCGCAGGGTTAATAGTTTTTTCGGCAACGCCATCAATAGCAGACAGTCCTCTTATAAAGTCGCAGGAGACCAAACAGAATCTTGCCGAGGTCATAGGTAAGGCAGAATCGACCGTGCCTACGACAGCTCCCACTTCCGGCCGTACAGCCGAGGAACCCGCTCTGGCTGCATCGCCTTACGTAGCCACCGCCTATAGTCTCAGGGGCAGAACCGCAAGCGGCCGGATGGTGAGCCGAGGTCTCATCGCAGCCGATCCGCGAGTTCTACCGCTGGGTTCTCGCGTGAGACTCGATCATCCGGGATATAGCGGGGAATACCTGGTGGCCGATACCGGCGGAGCCATCCGCGGTCGCCGCATCGATATCTGGACACCGAGTACCAGCGAGGCAATGCGTTTTGGCAGGCGTACAGTAAAACTGACGGTGCTGAGCTATGGCGCCAGAAGGACAAGACGAAGCGCGAAGGGTTAACAGCTCACCCATTGCGAATTTCGCGCGGCAGAAGGAGACAAACCTTCTGCCTTTTTTATTTGGAATGCGGCGACCTGCCGCCGCTTTGGTCTGCGGCGACTCGAAGCTGCAACAATGAAGTTGCGGAGTGGGTGGTCTTTTGCGAGGAGGTGGCGACAGGTCGCCACCGGCAAAAGCGGTGACAGGTCACCGCACTCCAAAAAGAACCCCTCGTGTTACCATAATCACGCAATTCATTCCCATTTGTCAGCGAGTTCATACGAACTACTATGCAAGTTTCCAGGCAGCCGTCTGAGAACAACCGGGAGATACCAGCCGCGGAACCGCTGGTTGAGGTAACGCGCGGTGGAATCACAGAGTCGCGGCATCGCGGCCACATCGTCGCTGTGGAACCTGATGGCACGATTGCCGCACTCCTCGGAGCGCCGGAAACCGTCACCTATCTGCGTTCCTCGGCGAAACCTCATCAGGCAATTCCGCTGGTGGCTTCCGGCGCGGCTGACCGCTTCGGCTTCACTGAAAAAGAGATCGCGCTCGCCTGCGCCTCGCACAGCGGCGAACCAATTCACACCGAAGTTGTGGCTTCCATGCTCAGTAAGATTGGACTCGGGCCTGAAGCCCTGAAGTGTGGCGTGCATGAGCCGTTCAGTCTTGAAGAGACCCAGAGACTTCACGAAAAGGGAGAACAGCCGAATGTTTTGCAGAACAACTGTTCGGGCAAGCATGCCGGAATGCTAGCTCTCGCCTTGCATCTGGGCGCGCCCACTGAGACTTATGACGAGCCCACCCATCCGGTGCAACTGGCCATCGGCAAAGTAGTCTCACAATTCTCCGGTATTGCAATCGAAGATATTGCTGTGGGAACCGACGGCTGTGGCGTTCCAGTTTTTGGAATTACGGTTAAGGCGATGGCACTGATGTACGCGAGACTGGTTTCAACTCCGGCGGAGTTTGATGAGCAGACGAGAAACGCGTGCAGCAGAATCGTCGCGGCAATGACGTCGTATCCGGAATTGATCGGCGGAACTTCCGATCGCCTGGACACTGAGATCATGCGAGCGGCGCCGGGCCGGCTGGTATCGAAGGTCGGTGCGGAAGGCGTCTACACAGTCGGTGTGTTGCCCTGCGACGACTGGCCCCGCGGCTTAGGGCTCGCGCTCAAGATTGAAGATGGCGACGACCATCGCGCCCGGCCGACCGTAGTGATTGAGTCGCTTAGGCAACTCGGCATTCTCGCCAATGAGTCGTTGGAAGCTGTGGCGCGTTACGCTTTTTTCCCCATTCGCAACCGCCGGGGCGATCTGGTGGGAGAAGTGACGCCGGAGTTTAAGTTGAATCAGGCACGGAACGCACAGGGATAAAAAGATGGGAAGCGCTGGAACCTCGCATTCAACTTCGGGAAACGGTAATAGCGGCGAAAACGCCGGCGACGAGGCTTCGCTTAACCCGCCGTTGCTACGCGATGCCGGCGGGAAGATCGACCTCGATTCTGTTCCCGACGTTATTCAGTGGTTTCTCGATTTCGATCAACGCGTCGCCATCGTCAAGCACCCAAACGTCGAAGAAGTGTTTCATTGGAAACAGGAAAACAGCCGCAGCCAGGGCGAAGTTGTTTTTGATTTCAAACAGGCCCAGGACCGCCTTGCGATCGGGATCATTCAGGCGCTGGCTGAGCACGGCACCGAACACGCGCTTCATTCATGGATCAGTCAACTGCTAAATGCGCTGGACTCGGCATCGAAGGCTAATGAGGCAGCCGCGGAAACTTATAAACTTGATTTGGCCGGGGGCGGCTCGGTTGTAATGGAAGCAGAAAAAATTCCCTCAGCCCGCGGGCGTCGCGACTTTCTGATCAACTGCTGGGTTGAAACACTCTGCACCGCCGAAGCCCGCGTACTGGGATGGCTCTACAAGGAATTCTATGGGAAGGCTTTTGCTCCCTAAACATACAGTAGGACAGGCATTCCTGCCTGTCCCTGGGACAGACTGGAAAGTCTGTCCTACGCTGAAGCTGAATCTCCTATGAACGACACGCTTCGCGCGCTCTTTCCGGTAACGAGGCATGCGATCTATCTGAACCACGCCGCCGTTTCGGCGCCGCCTACTCCTACAATCAATGCAATCAAGTCGCAGCTGGCGGACGTTTCAGAAAACGGATCGGTTAACTTTCGCAAGTGGCTCGCAGTCAGGGAAAGTGCGCGTCAGCTTCTCGCCGGAATGCTGGGCGCTCGTCCGGAGCAAGTTGCATTCATGCGCAACACTTCCGACGGACTATCGACGGTAGCCAACGGCCTCGAATGGCGCGCGGGTGATAACCTCGTAACTTTCCGTCGTGAGTTTCCTTCAAACCTTTATCCCTGGCTGCGCCTCCGAGACGCGCTTGGCGTGGAGGTGCGTGTTTGTGAAGAGCGCGACGGTCGCGTCGACGTTGACGAACTCATTCGGCTGGTTGACGCGAGGACGAGAATTATAGCCATCAGCCAGATCCAGTACGCGTCCGGCTTTCGCGTCAACCTCGAGCGGATCGGGCGCGTCGCACGCGCTCATGACGCGCTGCTGGTGGTCGACGTGATTCAGGCACTCGGCGTGATTCCGGTCGACGTGCAAGCGGAGTTGGTGGACGTCGCGGCAGGGGCTTGTCATAAATGGTTGCTGACGCCGGAAGGTGTCGGGTTCCTCTACCTTTCCACGCGGGCCCGAGAGCGTATTCAGCCGACGCTTGTCGGTTGGACCAGCGTCCCTAATCCGGACGATTACGGTAACTATGAGCAAGGCTGGAACGAGGGAACGCTGGCCTGGGAAACCGGGACGGGGCCGGTTGCGCTTGTCCATGGATTGGAAGCGAGCCTGAAGCTTTTGAATGAAGTTGGCGTTGCCCGCATTCAGGCCCATCTCGAAAGCCTTACCGATCATCTTTGCGAACAACTGCGTAACACTGCCTACGAAGTTGTGAGCTCTCGGCGCACGGGAGAAAAATCTCAGATCGTTTGCATTCGAAACAGTGCTGGTCTTAGTTCAATGGACGTTTACGCCCACCTCAAGAAGAAAAATATCATTACCGCTCCGCGCGGCGATCGACTGCGAATTTCGCCTCATTTTTACAACACGCTCGAGGAGATGGATGAACTCGTGAAGGCTCTGCCGTAGTAGGACAGACATTCCTGTCTGTCCTTGGCTTTGCTTTTAGTTCTCCGTCGAAGGCGTTCGAAGGACAGACAGGAATGTCTGTCCTACTGAAGGCTTTGTTTTGCTTCTAGTTCTCCGGTCGAACGCCTTCGAAGGACTGACAGGAATGTCGGTCTTACTGAAAGAGCGAGCGAATATCGTGCGCTCGAGTGAGATGGACGTATCGAACCTGTACGGCCATCGCGACTTCTGTCCCGGGGCAAAATCCCAGGTTCGAAGAATTCCGTTGGAAAAGGCAGTCCAGCTTTGGAACCTGGGTTTCCTGAGAATTGGCACGCTCGTTGCCAAAGAAGACTCCGAACAAGAAGGGTATAAAGAGTAAATCGGGTCAGGCTCAAGATTGTAGTGAGTGGAGGCTTTGGGGGAGGCGTCCTCTCACGATTTAAAAAGGCGGGTGTTGACTCTCTCGGGGGAACAGAGTTAACGCACGTACGCAATCAAAGAGCAGTAAATTGCGGTGCTGCTGATCGACGTCCTGAAGAGGCTTGGGGGAGCTTCCCAGGAAAGATCAGCAGCCCGCATTAGTTTTAAGAGTAGTAAATAGTGAATCGTAAATCGTGAATAGATAGCCTGGCTTCGGGTTTAACTATTTACGATTTACGATTCACTATTTACTGCCTTTTTTCCGGAGTCATTTCATCCAGGTTAAGACGGATCATTGCATCGGAATCAGCATAGGCTTCGCGGGCTCGCTGTTGCGCACGCCGGGAACGAAACAACAGCGCGCCAAAGAGTCCACCCACAGCGAGACAACCAACCAGCGCTAAACCAGAAGTCTGCACCACGGAAACGAGAACGCCCAGCGTCGTCTCAGTGAATTCCCGCGTAGCTTGCTCGTAAGAAAACGGATTCTCACCGAGCCACTGCACCACCTGCTGATACTTCACCTGATCGATCAGCTGGTTGGCAGCTTCCGCGCTCGGTGCGTCGAAAACAAACACTGCATAATTGCCAACTCGACGATAGGTTGGTGGCAAAGGAGTGCCTGATGGAGGAACTGACGCTTTGAGTTCGTTTATCCTGGCCACAATATCATGGTCGTTGGTCGTCGCAATTTGAGGAGTGTTGAATTCGACTATCGCTAATTTTCCCTCATCGTACTGGGCGACTACTGCCTCAGCGCCACCTTCGAAACTGACCACGTCCACTATTGATTGGCCTGGCAACAGTTCCTTTAAGCGGCTCTGAGTGACAGCATAGGAGGCACTTGGTCCAACACTTTCCCACGCCGGCAAGTGTTTGACTAGTACCGGAAAACTGCTTTCGCCTTCGAGATGTTGGGCAAACGCGTTCGCCAACTCCCCCAATTCACTTTCCAGGGGGTTGGTTACGTCCTCAGAAAGCACGCGTACCAAATACGGTCCCTTACGAAACACGATAGTGCGTCGCCCGGCAATACTCACTGTTCCATCAGTGCCAGTTTTGATTTCTTCGTTAGGCCCTCTGCTTGAGGACAGGAGGGCATAGGCTTCGGAAGCCGACCTTGTCTTACTGATATTGACTCGGTAGCTTTTCCCGCTTGGCGCCACGTAGATTCGAAGAAACGTTGACGAAAGTTGTTCCGCCTCAGAGGGTGGTTGAGGAGGTATTGAAATCGGGCCGCGGGCGCGGAAGACACTAATCCGTTCAGGCAGTTTATCTGTCTCAATAAAGGTCTCATCGGCCTTAGCGATAGACGAATCGCCGACGATGACCAGCAACCCAAAAACAAGTATGGAAAGCCAAAATCTCACGGTATCTTCACCACCTGGAAATACGCTTCTGCACGAGTTAGAACCCGGCGCTCCGCAGATGTTCCGCCTTGAAGGCACTTCGGGTATGGACTCTGCCAAGCAGTTTAATTCCTGCGTCGTAGTTCGCGCAAAAGCAGGTCAGCGTAGTGGCGAGGCTGGCTGATGTTGTGCAGGATCGTGGTACCCCCGACCTCGCTGGCATTGTCTATCAGCAAATCGCCAAAGCCGAGCACTCGTTGCGGAATACTGGCGGAAACAGTGACGTCCTGAATTTTGGAGAGCGGGATATTGCGAGTAGTGCGCGCGATCAAGCCTGTATCAATCTCAATTTTTGAGTCAGTCAGGGTATAGCGCACCATGTTTCGTCTCAGATGATAGTAAGCCGGAATCAGCAACAGGGTCAGTGCCAGCGGTATTGAGATATAGACAGGCACAGATATCAGGGCCAGAAGAATAACCAGAGCAATCGCTCCAAGCACTGCCAGCGCATAGCCCAACTTGATGAAGATCATGGTTGGACGGACGGTAAAAACAACCTGCTCCAGATCGTCGTCATCAATCCTGCCGCTAAGCTGGTCAGCAACTGGAAGCCTACCCTCAGCGCGGACAATTCGAGTTGCTTCCGGATCGCCGGCAGGTGAACCGCAACCGGAGCAAAAGCGCACGCCGGGCGCTATGTAGGATCCGCAGTTGGAACAGTGCATCTCGGATTAGTTACTTAGGGCGTGGCAGGCTTGCTCTCGACCGGAAGTCCTGCACCTTGCCAGGCAGCAAAACCACCCAACAGCGCTCCTGCGTTTTCTATACCCTTCGCCTTAAGGTCGACCACCGCACGGGCGGACGTATGTTCGTTTGGTCAAGAGCAATAGGTGACAATCAACTTGTTCCTTGGTAGTTCATCGGCATGACTTACGACTTCCGCTTCAGGAATCAGCCGGGCCCCTTTTATGTGAGCCGTGTCATAAGAAAGTTGATTGCGCACGTCGATAACGACAGCCTCATTCCTGGCGAGCAAATCCTTTAGCTCGGCAACTGTGACGCGACGCGCACCGTCGCTGGCCGCTTGCGGCGGCTGCTGCTGTGCACCAGTGGGAGCTACTGGTGAAGTTTTTGCATTCTTCCACTCGGCAGAATTGCAGGCGGTCAAGACCCCCAGGGCAATAACCGCGGTAGTAAGGAACGAAATAATAAGACGCATCAGAGCCTCCAAAAGCGTCTGTGACCGGTGACCACAGAGCGACGATCAATTAACCAGAGCTAATTTCGTATGCCCCTGTGCATTTGTCAATCCCGCCAGCCGGTTGCCGTCGACAGCGTAAAGGGGAAAGGGCAAGGGGGAAAAGCGAAACGTGGCGGAGATCCTGGCAGAAAATATTTTCCCTTCCCCTTTTCCCCTGTTCCCCGTTACCCTGTTCTTTCATGCTCGAAGAACCACAAAACCGCGCGGTGAAGTGGGCCAAGGTCATCGACCAAACGCGTTGCATCGGTTGTCACGCCTGCACCACCGCGTGCAAGTCGGAGAATCTTGTCCCGCTGTCGGTGACGCGGACGTATGTGAAACATGTCGATGTCGGCATCTTTCCGCAGGCTCGCCGCGCGCATCAGGTAACGCGCTGCAATCAATGCGCCCACGCGCCATGTGTCACGGCCTGTCCAACCACCGCGATGTTCAAGCGCCCGGATGGCATCGTTGATTTCGATAAATCCATCTGCATCGGCTGCAAAGCTTGCATGGCGGCCTGTCCTTACGATGCGATCTTCATCAATCCCGAAGACCACTCGGCTGAGAAGTGTAACTTCTGCGCGCACCGCATCGATGTGGGTCTTGAGCCTGCGTGTGTGGTTGTCTGCCCGACGCAGTCAATTCTGATAGGCGACCTGAACGACACGGAGTCGTACGTCGCGCAGCTGATCAATCGCGATCCGGTCGCAGTTCGTCGTCCGGAAAAAGAGACGCTGCCAAAACTTTTTTACAAAGGTGCACACCAGGCGACGCTTGATCCACTCGCAGCTCGGCGACCTGGGGGCGGGCTCTTTATGTGGAGTGAACAACAGGAGAATTCTTCACAAGTAGTTTCGGGAAATCCAAACTTCAACAACAGCTCGGCGGCCGCCTTGTTGTCGTATGACGTAGCCCATTCGATTCCGTGGGACTGGAAGGTGAGTCTCTATACCTGGACGAAAGGCATCGCCAGCGGCGTCTACCTCGTCGCGGCGTTGCTAGTGCTGTTTGGCTTTCTCAGCGCAAACAATCCAATTTGGTTGTGGGCGACGCCGATTGTCTCAGGCGTGTTTCTGGCGATCACCGGCGGACTATTAATTTGGGACCTCGAACATCCTGAGCGCTTTTACCTGATCTTCACGCGGCCGCAATGGAAGAGTTGGCTGGTGAAAGGCGCCTTCATCATTGCCGGATACACGCTGGTGCTGGCGTTGCATTTTCTCGCGAGCTGGTTCGGCTCTCGATCGTTTCAAAGCTGGTTGATGATTGCCGGAATTCCATTGTCCATTCTAACCGCGATCTACACCGCTTATCTTTTCGCGCAGGCGAAGGCGCGTGACATGTGGCAAAACCCTTTGCTGCCGCCACATTTGCTCACTCAGGCATTGCTGTTGGGATCGGCAACGTTGCTGCCTTTAGCGATGTATGTTGAACTGAATACGATCCGCCCGGTATCTATCATCTCGCCGTTGACCTGGCTGTTTGCTCTATCCAGCCTGCTTCACGTGTTAATGGTCTGGGGTGAAGTGTCGCTGACACATCCGACTGCCCATGCGCGCCTGGCTATTTGGGAAATGGTGCGCGGACGCTATCGAAACGACTTCTGGTTAGGAACGATTCTGTCATTGGCCGGAGGGCTCATTCCCGGGCTCGCTCTGCTTGGGGTTTTAGCGCCAACAATGGGCGTCGCCGGTGTCCCGCTGGCAGTGATGGGCTTGATGCTTTACGAAAATGCTTATGTGCAAGCCGGGCAATCAGTACCTTTGGCTTAGCTGACCTAATATGTAGTGGAACGACTTTCGCGATGATTAAGATGAGGAGACCGAACAGATGAATATAAAAATGAACCCCAGTCATTCGAGCATGTTCATAGCGTTGCTGTTGTTGGTCGGAGCCGTTTTAGGGTGCAGTGGCAGTATCGGAAACGAGACCCCGAAAGCTAACAAACTTGTCGAAGAAGGAAACGCGGCGGTCCAGGAGGGAGCGAAATATGTGGCGGACGCCGAGGGCAAGAAAGACAAGATGCTTCAGACCAAGGTGTCGCAACTAGCGGAGGCGCGCACACTCGCTAAAGAAGCCATTGCGTCCTACGACAAGGCCGAGGACAAGTGCAAGGAAGCGGCGACAAAATATGATGAGGCGAGCAAGCTGAAGATCGGCGACAAGTTTAAGGAATACCTCGCGCTAAAAGTGAAGGAGTACAACAAGCGCGCTGAAGTGATGGAGACCGCGAAGGCCACCCCGCAGGCCTTGCTTGATAGCGAGAACCAAAAGAGTTTCATCACCAGGGCCAAAGCTAATAATGAAAAGATCGATGCGCTTGCCAGAGAGGCTGAAGATCTGGCCAGCCAGTCAGACAAACTGCAAAAAGACAACCCGGATATTTTCAAGTCCTGAAGTCAACCAAGAAGCAGGTTGAACAATAAAGAGTTAATCAGTCCGTCAAACGGACGACTGAAAGATAGGGGTAGGTTTGAATTGGCATTCAACAAACTCGATAAGATGCCGGCGCTTTTCTGGGAGCGCGGGCGTCCCGCCCGCCTGAGCACCGCAAGGTGCGAACACCCTGTAAGAAGTTCGACCCGCGACGTCTGGTTCGCGCTACGCGCTCATTGCGGGCGGGACGCCCGCGCTCCCAGAAAAGCGCTGGCGTCTCATGGCAGGTGCACCGTTTTGTGTTTAGTTTTTCCCAAACAGACGTTGTTGACTTCCATAAACTGAAAGGAAGGCGTCCTCTTTAGGTACGGGAGATCAAAAGTCAGGAGTTGTTCGACTGGTTTGAAAACATCCGTACAAGAACAAGGTGATTATCAACCAAGGATCGGGATAAACCTCTGCCGGTATTCTCCCGAAACCAGGAACGCCTTGACCATTTCTGCGTCTACATAGTTGCCGTTGAACTGATTCAGTTTTCCCAGCCAGAAGTTGTAGCCCTGGTAGTCGAGCGTCGGCTCCGGCGGATCGTACGGATTGCGGCGCAGGTAACCGTAGTACTGCATCAACACAAACGCGCGGTTGAGTTCCTGCTGACCGAGCGTTGAGTTTTCCGCGACGCGTCGTAAAGCCCGTGCGCGAGCGGCAGTGTCCGTGGTATTAGCGGCGCCGGCAAATTCGTCAATCGCCGCCGTTCGCTCGGCTGCCGGCGGCGACGCTACGCCGGCATTTGTGTAAAGTCCGTCAACAAACTGCGCCGGCGTGAGCGTGGTTGGCAGAACACTTGCGAGACTGGCGCGCGCACCAAAGGCCGCTGCATATGCTTTCTTGTTGTCTTCCAGCTTGGTCTGCCAGTCAACAGCTCCCACCACCACACCAAATCCGATCTGCTGCGTGTCCGGGAGAAACTCATTGAACCTGAGCGGCACCGGTGCTCCGGGTAAGTCGCCGTAAGCTGCTTTGTAAAACCTGTAGACTAGATAGCCGGTTTCCTGAAACTCGATGGAGAGGAAGAAAGCCGCGGAAACATTTACGCGTTTGACCTGAATACATTGCACGTTAGTCCCGCATGAAGTGATTTCATTGACCCAGAAGGCGAGCCCACGCGCATCAGGTTCGCGATTAAGGAAATCGCGATAGTGCTGGGTCACGAAAAATTGTGGATCGTCGATCCTATTTGGCGGCAAAGCGCCAAACGCGAGGCCACTCAATCCCTGACTAAGGCCGTCGTCAGCTCTGGTGAAAACAGAGCCGTCACTCAGGAAGCCATCCTGAAACCTATCGGGGAATCCATCGATGCGTGGAGTGCCGCCATTGCCGCCGGTGCCATCAAATGCACCTGAAGCATCTTCGATAACGTAAACATTCCCGGGTCCGTCAACCGTAAGGCCGTGCAGAAAAAGATTGTCGTCGATAGAGAGGCCTTCAACGCAAACTTCGTCGCGATCGGCAACACCATCGGCGTTGTCGTCATAAAGAACCAGCATAACCATGTCGTTGCCGGCGGAATGGGAAAACACAACGCCAAACGAGTTAACGGCGACTTCGAGCGGCGCATCGTTTGAGAAGTGGTAGGAGTAGTAGGGTGTCGTGGCGAGCGTGTCGGGCACGCCGTCGTTGTCGGTGTCGCGAATAATCCGCAGCTCGTCGGAGTGAAAATCAGCGATCAGCAGATCATTGTTAGGCAACAGGGCCAGCGCGTTTGCGTTGTAGAGTTTGTTGTCGCCGACGGTTACCAGCGTGCGCGTGCGCGAGTTATCAAAGCCGCCAGTCGCTGGATCGCGAACGAGCAGAATTACTCCCGGGGAGGGTTCGTTATTCGGATCGTTCGGGTTGGCTGAATTGTAGTAACCACTTGACGAGATGATTACAAACTCGCGGCCGGCCTTCGACGTGCCGGAAACAATTGCGGCCGCTGAGCGCAAGGCAAAATCGGTGCGCAGGTTGTAAGTAGTCGAACTATCGATGTGGTAGTCGCCGTTTGTATCGAGCGCGACTACCAGGACACCGATCAGAGTGTTGTTGAGCGTCGCTGAGTAAACCTCGTATCGCGCTCCCGACCGCCCCACCGCGATATCAAACGAGCCACCCGCTGAGTCAAACGTAGTGCGCTCGTCAGCGATTAGATCGCCGTTGCGATCGACAAACTGCTCGTCAGTACCCGCCGATGAGATTAGGCTTACCTGCGAGGTATGCAGTATTTGAGTTAATGGCGTGCCGGCCTGGATTAGGCTCGTGGCCGGGATGTTCAACGCGTTCGACGGTCGAGAAAGCGATGGACTCGCGCCCCCAGGGTTCGAAGCGGCGCGCCGGGGCGCGCTCAATGTTTCTGCAGGGCGTTCGCTTCGTCGCGCTTGCGCCGGCGTATACCCGTATGGTCTTCCCTTTGTTTGACCGAAGCTTTCCGGCCTGGCCGCCAGCGCGCGTTGCAGATCGGGTCTAAGATCCGGATCTATCGTCTGCGCACTGACGGCGCCCGCGAAGGAAATCATCCCGAGTCCGGCTACGAGCAACGCTCGTGTGATGTGAAGCGAAACCAACCTTGTGATTCTCATTTGGACACCCTGTTACTTTCCGCTTGTTCTTTTCATTACTTGTGTAGTCTCTGCTCGTCCCGTGCTCAGGATCCGATCTGGTTGAGCGTTATTAACGCGGGTCTCTTACTTTAGCCGGAGCGTGGTCACCGCTGTCTCTCGACTCAGAGTGCGACGGCGGATCGCTACGCGACGGCGAATCGCTGCGTGACGGTGATTCGCTGCGCGACGGCGGATCGCTGCGCGCTGGTGGATCGTTGCGCGGCGGCGGATCGTTGCGCGGCGGTGGATCGTTGCGCGGCGGTGGATCGCTACGCGCTGGTGGATCGCTGCGCGGTGGCGGATCGCTGCGTGGTGGCGGATCGCTGCGCGGCGGTGGATCGCTACGCGCTGGTGGATCGTTGCGCGGCGGTGGACCGCTGCGCGGTGGCGGATCGCTGCGTGGTGTCGGATCGTTCCGCACCGGAGGTTCTATTCGCGTCGGTGGATCGTTGCGCGGCGCCTGTGGCCGCTCATGTCGCTCAGGCCTCTCCACGTTCGCAGGTGGTTCGCTGGGCGTGGGCCTCACCGGCACTCGCTCTGGTTCATTCACTTCCGGACGCGCAGGAACATTCCTCGGTTGTATCTGTTCCGGCCGCGATGGGCGCTCGTTTGAATCCGGAGTTCCATTGGCGCCCCGGTCGCCGCCATTGTTGTCGCCGCGTGGATCCAGACGCGGCTCCGTTTCCCGAGGTGGACGAGCAGGTCGCGTAACTGCGCCGGTAGGTCGCGTCTCTACCGGGCCGGCGCCGGAAGTTGGCACCGGTGAATCCGGACGAGCAACGACGCCTTCGCGTCCATTTAGAACGCGCGTGCGGCGTAGTTCGTCGTCGAGTTGAACACCAGGCGCGCGAGCGGCTGCACCCGTAGGTCTTTCAATCATGTCAGCCGGTGGAGCGACTCGGGCGGGACGAGCCACTGTAATGCGTCCGCTTTGCTCGCCACTGCCGACTCGATCTCCGGCCGCGGAAGCCGGTCTGATTGGCAGATCGGTACGCAGTGGTTCGGCGGTAAAAACTCGTCGCGCAAGTGCGTCGTCTGCCGGTCGTGATCTGGCGCGTTCGGCGCCGAAATCTGTCGCCGCCATGGTTGTCACGGCGCGGTAATAGGCTGGGTTAACTCTTTGCAGTCGCGCGATCTCATCGGCGCGCAACGGACGCAGGCGATCAGAGTTGCGATCGTGATCACGGTTCCGGTGATGACGTGAATATGGGTCGTGCTGGTAATAGTGCAGCGGGTACCAGCAGACATTATTGCCGCCGCCGAATATTATTCTGAACGCGACCAGCGCCGGCCGCCACCAGCTGCGACGCCGGTAATACTGACTGCGCGGACACCATGCCCAGGTATTGTTGTAGTAGACCCAGCGGCCGTAGTGATACGGGGCCCAACCCCACGGCTCCTGGCCAATCCACGTCCAACCATAAGGCGGAATCCAGGCCCAATATCCATAACGATAGGGAGCCCAGTTGTCGTAGCCGTTGATTGCAGTCGCTCGCGGAAGCCAGATCCAACCGTAGTCACTGGTGTAAGCCCAGTCGCCGTAGGCATCAAGATCTTCGCCACCCCAAACATAACCATCGTAGTACTGCGTGTCGTAACGCAACCGCTCGGCGAGGTAACGCTCGCGTTCCTGGATCCAGTGGTCCCAGGGATCGGAAGGGTTGGCCGCAACAAATTGCCAATCACCGGCGTCATCGCCTTCAACAATAAGCTCGGCGGTACGTCCATCGCGCAACTGAAAGCCGGAAGTCTCGGAATAGATACGGGCCCGGCCGCCATCGCGCGCGCTCAGGCGCACCCGGCCGTCGCGCGACACATCGATGCGGTAGAGTCCCTTCTTTTCAGCGGCCAGCGTTGTCTTCGGCGCGTCGACTTCAAAGTACTCATGATCGCGATCAAACTTCGCCAGGCGGACTGAGGCCGTGCCCTCGCTGATGCTGAGCGCCACCCCTTCATCGCGCAACGTAGCGATTCTCAAAACTGATCCTGGGCCAAGTCGCACGAAGTTGCGCGCATCGATCTGAATCTCGACTCGCGACTCGCGATCGGTGGAAATCGTATCGCCTTCAACCAGCGGCGTATTGAGTCGCGCGCGTTCCCAATCTGCGTTGCCGTTGCGCTTGAGACTAACCTCGCCGGTGATCAGGCTGATGCGCACAACGCGCGCGGTAACGTCATATTCATCGCCTTCGTCAACATCATCGGCGGCGCGCGCTTGCGTTGTCGTGCTTAAAAGTGTCAGTAAGAGAAGGAGAATCGTGGAAGAGACAACTCGGCCAAAACTCCATATCGAACGCCGGGTAGAACGCATGGCTACGCTCCTTTTTTATTCAACTGTTTTTCGTTACCGTCAGACGCGCGCCGATGATGTTGGAGAGCCTCAGGAGTGCGCGTTGGCGAAAGCGCTAAGCGTCCCGAGTCTGGCAGGACAAACATTCCTGTCTGTCTTCTCTTGCAGGACAGGCTATCCAGCCTGTTTGTTTCGGGAGACTTAGCTTGCTGGCAACGCCAAGAGCAAGGCGCATGCCCCCGCGCATCCATTTTGGAAGGCGTTGGGCCAACAGTGGACTAACTTAGGTTCAAAATATTTCTCAATGAGGCTTGAGGTTTCTCAAGAGGTGTCCGCTCTAGTGAAAACCAAACTAGCAAAGTCCACTAGGACGATCTCTGTTTCAAGATCAACCGTCGCTACTGCTCCCGGCTCTGTATTTGTGTTAGCTTCGCGCATTTGTTTGCTTGGACCAAAATCGGCGAACGCGTTCAGCGCCGTGTGTCGACGAATACCGAAACCCCGACTCGTCGGGGTAGCGACGGGGACTCAACGTCGTTAAGAGAGAGCGTCTGCTTGAAACTGTTTCGAGAAAATTAGATTGTTGAAGGGCACTCTTTGCCCGAGAACGTGCAACGTTGGCACTAAATGGTGCGTAGCCCGGAGGGCTTGCAGATAGTAGCCGGTGGTCGCATCGAAGCGACGACCACCGGATCAGCGCAAGAAAAAACCAGCACCCCGTGAGGGTGCCAGAACCAAATGAGCACCTGGAAATGAAGGAACCAATCCGAAAAAATGGTTTTTGAGGCGACCAGTCTCTTGCACCCCTTCGAGGTGCCAATCTTCTTCTCACCAGAATCCGGTGGTCTATGCTTCTCTGCGACCACCGGCTACTATCTGCGAGCCCTCCGGGCTGGTGGCCGAGCTTTAATCGGTGCCTGATCTTTCTGGGCACAAGGGAGTTCGATGCCGAGCGAAAATTTCCAGTTTGACGTAATCGTGATCGGCGCCGGGATCAATGGCGCGGGTATCGCGCGCGACGCGGCGATGCGCGGCCTAAAGGTACTGCTGCTGGACAAGGGCGACATTGGCGGCGGCACGTCAAGTTGGTCAACGCGTCTGATTCATGGCGGCCTGCGTTACCTCGAACACGGCGAACTGCGGCTGGTGCGTGAGTCATTACGCGAACGATCGTGTTTGCTGAATATCGCCCCGCACCTGGTCCGGCCCTTATCGCTGCTGGTTCCTGTTTACAAAAAGGCGCGGCGCGGCTGGTGGACTATTCGCGCCGGCATGATCGCTTACGACGCGCTGTCAGTCGATCAGACGCTTCCCAGGCACCGCATGCTTGAACTCGCCGAAACTTTAGAGCAGGCGCCGGCGCTCAATCGGGAGGGTTTGCGCGGCGCCGCAGTCTACTTCGATGCACAGGTGGAATTTGCCGAGCGGCTCGTGCTTGAGAATGTGCTGTCGGCCGTTGCAAACGGCGCCACGGTGCTCACCTATGCGCGCGTGGAAAAACTAACCGTGGAAAATGGAGTCTTGCGAGGCATTGAATTCACTCGCGAGGATCGGGACAGTAGGTCAAACGCTGAACGCCGCTCAGGCAGCATCGTGATCAACGCCGCCGGTCCGTGGATCGATCAAATCCTGACTGACAGCAACGCCGTGTCGCCACGACTAATCGGCGGCACCAAGGGCAGCCACATTATTCTTGCTCCGTTCCCCGGCGCTCCCAGCACCGCGATCTATGTCGAAGCTGAAACTGACGGCAGGCCTTTCTTCGTCATTCCCTGGAACGGCAAGTATCTGATCGGCACCACCGACATTCGCTACCAGGGTGACCTCGACCACGTCCAGATCACGAACGAAGAGATTGACTACCTGCTGCGCGAAACGAATCGCGTATTACCGACAGCAAAGCTAACTCGCGAACAAATCCTCTACGCCTACTCGGGCGTGCGGCCTTTGCCATTCACGGGAGATAAAGACGAGCAGCGCATAACGCGACAACACTTCATTCGAGAGCATCCGCAGTTGCCTAACTTGTTCTCGATTGTCGGCGGCAAGCTGACCACCTATCGCAGCCTCGCGGAACAAACGGTTGACCTTATGCTTAAAAAGCTGCCTCCTGACGGAGGTCGCTCTGTTATTTGCAAGACTGGTCACGAACCGCTGCCCGGCGCAGTCACCAATGACTTCGACACCTTCCGCGCCAACTTCAAACAACATTCACCTCTGCAGGAGACGACGAACAATCGCCTGCTGCGAATCTATGGGACACGCGCATCGCTGATTCTTGATTTGATCGAAGGGGAGGCGTCACTCGGCGAAGCGTTCGACTCTGAAACCGGCGCGGTGGCAGCGGAAGTCGTCTTCGCGTTCAAGAGCGAGTTTGCGACGACGCTGGCCGACTGTTTATTGCGCCGCACCATGGTTGGTTTGAACTCAGCCTGCGGGCTGGAGGCAGTCGAAGCTGCGGGTGCGATTGCGCGGAAGTCTCTCTGCTGGTCCGAGGAACGCACAGAGCAGGAGATTAGTGCGTACAGGCAGTACGTCGAAAATGTTTTATGCGGGACGAAATGTTTATAGATCGGAGTCAACTCCTTGGAGTGCGGCGACCTGTCGCCGCTTTGGCCGGTCGCGACCTGTCGCGGCCATCGTAAGATTGATTCTATTGGAAACTAGGGCGTCAAGCCGCCCAGGGACAAAGCGGCGACAGGTCGCCGCACTCCAAAGAGTTGACTCCGATCTAACCGGCCTCCGGCGCAACCGAAGCTCAGGCGAAAAAAATGAGTGGCACTGCAAGACGAGCAGTGCCACTCGAAAAACCTCCTAAGTAATAGACCCGGCCATTGCGAACTTAACGCCGCACCAGAGGCGTGGCGGCAGTCCACACTTTCACCGGTCCGGCACCCACATTTACAACCTTGATCGTGTAGATCCCGGAACCGGAAACGTTCCGGTTAATTCGCGCAATGCCGGTTGCGTTGTTGGCGGTATTCAGCACCGAGCCGGACGGATCGATCAGCAATAGCTGAATCGGTAGTTCCGGACTCGCCTCGGCCACCACCGAGATCGCCTGCGTTCCGGCCGGCAGTGACAGACTTTGCAATGCCTGTTTGCCCACATTCAGCGAAGTTGTATTGCTGCTGGTCGCACCTCGAGCAGAATTGATCTGAAGTCTTTAACGCTCCCGGCAACGGAGCCAATGCCGCAACCGGTGATGGTCCAGGTGGACCGAGCGGAGCACGCGTGTCGTGAGGCCGGTCGCGGTCTGCTCGCTGGATAGCATCAACGAGAGCGAATGCCCGCTGGCGGACCAGGCTTCATTCGAGTAGGCGACGGGTAAATCCACAGCTCCGGCGGCGGCGTTTTCTTCGGCCCAGATCGAGCCAGAGACTTGTTCACACCTGAGCAGGTAGTGCTCAATCCCCGTAAATACACTGCGCCAGTAACCGCCGTAGAGAGTTTTGTAAACGATCCCGCCGACTTCTACGTACACGCTGGCGCCGTGAATAATTTTGTAATTGACTTTGCCCAACAGCTCCAGGCATTTGGTCTGTTCTCTCGCATCCGGACGAAACTTTACTTCGTCGTCAGCAGACCGCTCACCTCGCCACGATTCGGGTTCGTATTGACCTAACTGCTGCCAACGCTTTTTGTAGTTCATGTCACCGGCCCTCGACCGCGCCGACTTATGAGCTTGTTGAGAGTCCGCCGCACATTCGATCGGACAATTCTGACTTGTTATGGGTTCCGCAGCAGTATCATAGTGCCAGTCTCGATCTTGTCAAATTAAAACTTGCAAGGTAGTTGCTAAGAACAAAAACCCGAAAATCTGTATTGGTTCAGCTTGCTTTAGCAACCTCTCATTAACACCGTGGCTTCAAGCCCCCAGCGAAACCGTTGACACGGTTCTTTGGGTCCGGCGTCGCCTCGCATCACCGGGCTGAAGCCGCGGTGTTAATGAGAGTCACACAGCGACAACTCCTTGGAGTGCGGCGACCTGTCGCCGCTTTGGTCCGTGGCGACCTGTCGCGACCACCGTGACCTTGAAACATTTTGCAGAGAATAGGGCGTCAAGCCGCCCTGGGCCAAAGCGGTGACAGGTCACCGCACTCCAAGGAGTCGCCTCTATCTGCGACTCGTCATAGCCAGCTTTCCCTGACGGAGTGACACAGCAAATCCTAATGATCTTGTCTTCCGCTCAGCGACCATCTAAGATTCGCCGCATGTCACGCAAAGTCACCCGGCGTGAATTTGTCAACGCCGCGCTAACCGGTGCAGCTGTCGCCGCTGCAGCACCCGTACTTTCCCAATCCCGGAACCATCGGCCCAACATTCTGTTCATCCTCGCCGACGATCTTGGTTATGGCGATCTGAGTTGTTACGGTCGTCCTGATTATCAAACTCCACAACTGGATCGACTGGCCACTCAGGGTGTTCGTTTCGTAAACGCCTATTCCGCTTCTTCCGTTTGCACGCCTACGCGATGCGCCTTAATCACCGGACGCTACCCGGCGCGGACTCGCGTTGGACTCGAAGAACCTTTGACCGAAAGAGGTGACCTTGGTGACAGAGCGAAAACTCTGGGGCTGCCTCCCGAGTATCCAACCATCGCGTCTTTGCTAAAGCAGAGCGGCTATCAAACTGCGCTAATTGGCAAATGGCATCTGGGTTATTTACCAACCTTTGGGCCAGTGCAGAGCGGGTTCGACGAGTTTTTCGGAATCATGAGTGGCGCCGTGGATTTTTTTACGCATAAAGACATGCGCGGTGATGGCGATCTTTATGAGGGAAAAGTTCCGGTCGAACGCATCGGCTACATGACGGAGATGTTGACGCAGCGTGCAGTTGAATATGTTTCCGCCCGTCGCGGAGCTGCGAACCCGTTCTATCTGAGTCTCCATTACACCGCGCCACACTGGCCGTGGGAAGGACCTCGTGATCTCGAAGTAAGCCGCGCCCTGGGAAGAGAGTACGCGGGATTCACCGCTGGTGGTTCATTGAAAACGTACGCTGCAATGATGAAGAGTTTGGATGACGGCATTGGAGAAGTACTGAGAGCGCTGGATCGGGCCGGTCTGGCTCGCAACACTCTGGTGATCTTCACGAGCGACAATGGTGGCGAACGCTTTTCCTATAACTGGCCATTTCGCGGACAGAAGTTTTCGCTGTGGGAAGGCGGCATCAGAGTGCCGGCTATCGTGCGCTGGCCCGGTGTTGTTCCGACGAATGTGGTAACAGGTCAGGCAGCTATCACTATGGACTGGACCGCAACGATGCTGGCCACCGGCAACGCCAAGCCTGATTCAGCCTACCCTCTGGACGGAAATAACCTGTTGCCGGTAATCCGTGGGACGCAGCCTGCTTACGAGCGCATTTTTTTCTGGCGCACTTCCGAAATGAGTGCAGCGCTGAATGGCCGCTGGAAATATGTCAATGATGGCACGCAGGAGTATCTGTTTAATCTTTCGATCGACGAACGCGAACAAGGAAACTTCCGCGAACAGGACCCGATGATGTTCACTCGACTCCGCGACGAGTTTAAGAAATGGGACGCGACCGTCCTGCCACGCCCACCCGTGAGACGTCGTTGAGTATTTCGCGCCGCCTCTGGCAACTCAATTAATCTATGACTGACGATTCTGTGCACGGGACCGCGATCAGCGGTCTAGTGTTTGCACGGGAAGGGACAGTTTCATTTCCCTGTGCGTGTTACCAAAAGTAGTACAAATTGTTTAGCTTTGTGCTAATG
>JBOGOP010000038.1:0-29943 GCA_050747225.1 Pyrinomonadaceae bacterium | reverse complement strand
CAGTAATCCCTTTAGTCAGAAACTGCTGTCGCATCATTTCGCGGGCCCGGAAGAGACGGTTCTTGACTGTTCCTAAAGGCAGTCCGGTGACATCGACAATTTCCTCGTAAGTCAGATCCTGTGAATGACGCAAGACGACCAGCTCGCGATAGGCCGTCGGCAACGAACGCACCACGCCTTCAATTTCTATTCGTCGTTCTTCACGTTCACTCTGTTGCTCCGGACTGAGTCCTGTACTTTCGATCGGCAGATCGTAGTTGTCAGCTTCCGTGCCGTTGACGAGCGAGCGCTCGCGCCCTGAATTTCTGCGCAGGTGATCGATGGCTGCGTTATGCGCAATCTTGTAAATCCAGGTCGAGAACTTAAACTCCGGCCGGTAGCGTGAAAGCGATCCGTAGATCTTAATAAAAATCTCCTGGGTAAGATCCAGTGCGGACTCGTAATCACCTACCATCCGATAGACGTAACCACTGATTGGCCGCTGATATCGCCGGACGAGTTCCTCGAACCCGCCTTCCAGGCCTTCGGCGGCGCTGATAACAAGGTCGCGATCAGCCGCTGAACTCAAACTCAACCTTTGGGGTACTGCAGAAGTGCTCATAATGCCAGGATATTACGACTCAGAAATCAAAGAAGTTTCAAAACCAGTCAGGTATCAGGTGTCGGATATCGGGTTCCAGGTGATAGATCCGAGCCCTGACACCCGGTCCCTGACACCTAGTCTTATTGCCACGACAGCGTCGCCAGGCCCGCCGGGGCTGCAATCGCATCAAAGCTTAAATCGCGCGTTACCAGCTGTAAGCCCAGGTCCGCGGCGTCAAGCGACCGCAAATTGGTGCCCAAAGTCTCAGTAACAATCTCGCACGCGCGGTCCTTGCTCAGTAGCTTGCCAACGATCAGCATGCGCGCCAATTGAGCCACTTGCTCTGACTCGCCGCCGCGACGGTCGCGATAAAACAGCAGCAAACGAAACAGCTCGTCTTCACATTCCTGCGGGTCGCAGGCAACGGTCCTGACTATCAGCGGCTGCTTGCCGCGAAACACCACCGCCGTAAAGCCCTTCTCAGAAGAACTAAGCAACAGCGCATCGCCACGAGAACCATTTTGCGTCAACCACTGTCCCTCACCAAGATGACGCGGAACTATCAAGCCGGCGCGCCAACCGAGCGACTGCAGGACGCTTTCGTATTCGGCAAGAACAGCTGTGGGAGTGGCCACGACCAGGTAACGATCTTTTCCCTGCGGGTCGGCTGGCAATCGTTCCCGGGATATTGAGAGTTCATCAAGCGGAGTGCCGAAGCCGCGTTCCATTTTCCACTTCAGCACTTCTTCGAGTTCGGTACGCGACGCCGGTGTAGACTCCAGCGTAAGAATCAAAGTACGGCTCGCGGCGTCGGGTAACGCCACTGACCAGCGCTTTTGTTGCAGCAGTCCGGCGCTGGTCCCCAACTCCAGCAAAGCAACCCTCAATTCTGTCGGGTCAGAAATGTTTGGCTCTTCGAAGCTGGGGCGAATTAACGATTCGGGTAAGGCAACTGTTGCGGCCCGTCGTAAGCTAAATGAACCGCCGCGACCACGCTCAAGTTGAACCATGGTGGCGATTCCCTTTTCAAACCCCAGGGCTGCTGATGGATACCGCGGGTTTACGAGTTTGGCTAGAGGATTAGGCATTGAAGAATTTCGAATTGCGGATTGCGGATTTCGGATTGCGAATTTTTCGCTCGGTGTCACTGCTCCTATTTACGATCAAGCGATTTCGGAAGGCTAATTCGAAATTCGAATTCCGAAATCCGAAATTTTCTCACCATTCGCTATAAGGCGTCCCCTCAGAAGAGGTATCTGTTGACGCGCTGTGCACGTCGATTACGCCTGATTCGCCATTGGTGGAATTTGGATCTTCACCATTAGTCGGCGTCCAGTCTGCCTGGCCGGTTATCGGATCTTTAGGCAGCTCGCGCAGGTAGCCGCCGCTAACCAGATCGTCCAGCGACGGCGGTAGCTTCTGTTTGTCGGCAGCGTACTGATCCAGCAGTATTCGCATTTTGTAGAGATCCTCGCGCAACACTGCTTCGCGAGTAGTCAAAATAGTTTTTTGATACTGCGGCAATACAACAGCTGCGAGGATGATGATTATGGTGATCACGATCATCAACTCGAGCAGCGTGAAACCAGTAGGCAGACGGCAGTAGGCAGACGGCAGGGAACCACGTTTGCCTGCCGGCAGAATTCTTTCTGCCTCCTGCCTTCTGCCTACTGCTTCCTCGTTTTTACCAGTCACTATATTTCTCACCATTCAACGCCGTGTCTTTCGATTTCGAGCGCACATCAAAAACGTTCTCGCCGCCCCAGGAGTCACTATCTCCCGCGTCGTAGCACGAGCGGAATTCCCAATCGGCCTTGCCGGTCATTGGATCGATCGGGAGACCGCGCAGGTAGACTTTTTTCTTTGTCGAGAGCTGATTACCAAGCACGGTATTCGTATTATTTATGTTAGTGCCGGTGCCTTGCAATCCTTGACCGCCAAGACTTCCCGGACTCCCGCGTGGAATTACGTTTACGCCGTCGATGAGAGTTTCAAGAGTCGGTGGATAGCGGTCGGGATTGTCAACGCCAAATATAGTGCAATCCGAGATCACCACTTTGCTACGCGGATCGATCGGAGCCATTTGTGGCGTAGTTCCGCTCTGCAGCCCCGCGCTACAGTTAATACCGAAGGTATCCCGGTGAAACTCATCGATGGCCATTCGTATCTGTCGCAACTGATCACGCAGTTGCTGCTCCTTCTGACGTTTTACCGAGAGTTTCATCAGCGGCACCACGCCCAGGGTCAGAATCGACAACACAGTGACTGTGATCACCAACTCAATCAGTGTGAACCCACACCGATCATTCCAGGCTGCCAACACGCGCGCCGGAACCGATCGCGACAGTATGACGCGGCGACCGGGAAGCTCAACCTCCATCACCGCATCGCCGCGTTCTGTTTTGTGCAAACTTCGCTCTAACAGGTAAATCACCTTCTTACTGTTTCACGGTGGCGCGTGCCGGCGTAACCTCAACTCCCAGGTCCCGCGCGTCGATAGCTATGAGATGGGAAGATTCCTTATCGAATAATAGTGCGGCGTCACCGAGCGCGATGCCTTCAACGTCGATGTAAATCAAAGTTCCCGGAGTCGTCATGCTACTAAGATTCGAAATGGAAATCAGGCAAACGCCAGCAGCGTCGGTCGACTGTGTAAGAGTCGCACCGCCACCGTCTATCCCAATCGCTTTCACTTTCACGACCTTCGGGTCAAACCGCAGCGCTATGATCGCCATCGCCAGGGGCACATCCGATTTCACGTCAAGCGCAAACCGGCGAGTTTCGCCAACCCTCATGGACTGATCGGCTGGACCAAAGGTCAGTAGCGCGCTTCTACCCTTCGTGCTGACCGGGCTAATCGCGACATCGATCGGCTTAACGGCCATGCTCGTCAAAGTAGCGCGGGCATCGGAAGTGAGATTGGTGTTGACGGCGGCAACTTCTGTCGCCGCTGTACTGCTGACCAGTGACTTCGGAGCGGGCACGTACGCCGGCAATTCTTCAGCCGGCATTGGCGCCTTGGCAACCGGTTGACCGGCCGCCGGTTCCGCGCCTGAATTCTTCGCGGCATTCATCACGACAGCATCATTAGGAGCCGGCGCCGGAGCAGTTTGCGCGGTCGCGGCGCTGGGCACGCCTGTCGAAACGTTATTGGGGAACACACCTGGAGACGAAGGATGCGACGTAGTCTCGTTCACCCTGGCCGTTGCATTGGCGGTCCCATTTTTTTGCTTGAGGCGAAGTTCGGCCAACTGATCTTCGCGATCAGCCTCTCGCAACATCGCTTCAAGTGAACCCGTCGTCGGCGACTGCAGAGTTCCACTCGGCCGCATCTCCAGGTCGCGCGGCGTAACTGCCGGAGCGCGCAACACGCGCGGCGTGACGGCAATTACAATATCCACTCTCCGATCGTTCTTGGTTGGAGCGGAAAACAGACGGCCGACAATTGGCAGCCCACTGAGTATTGGCAAACCTCTGCGACCAGTCGAAGAAATGTCCTGCGACACGCTGGCGAGCATCATGGTCCGATTATTCTGAACTCGTGCTGTTCCGGTGATAGTTCGTTCCGTGAAGGTAGGCGTCAAAGTAGTCTCGCCGGTTACGTCCTTCGACTCGATCGACATCTTCACCTGCACGTCCTGATTGGGAAACACCTGCGGCGTAAACTTCAGCGTCAGGCCGGTCGGCTCGTAGTTAATAACTGGAAAACCGCCGCTGCCGAAAGGTTGATTCGCCGACGGCGTGGTATTGTTTGACACCCCGAATGGGTAGGCTTGGGCTGTTTGCACCGGAACGCGTTGACCTATGCGCGCGCTTGATTCCTCGCCGTTGAATGCATGCACCTGGGTTGAAGCAACGAGTCTCCCGCGATTCTTGGTCTGAAGCGCCGAGAAGGCTGAAGACGGAATAATCAGGGCTGTACCAAAAGTGGTGGGCAAACCCACGGTCCCGGCTCCGCCACTCAGAACTGAAAGTCCCCTCTGTATGCCGCCAATATTAAGAAGCGTCGAATCCGTTCCCCATTGACTACCAAATTGCATCAAGTCGGTCTGGGAAACTTCGTAGATGTTCACATCCATTACAACTTCGGCGCGATCCTTGTCGATGCTTTGGATCAGTTCTCCAATCAAGCGCACATTTTCGGCGGTATCACGAATGGTCAAGCTGTTGGTGTCTTTGTCCGCAACAACAATCGTCTGCGGCCGGCCAACCGACGGCGGTATCGCCTGTCCTACGAGTTGCTTGGCTTTTTCCGGGTCACTATTTGCCAGGAAGAAAGTGCGCAAAACCAGTTGTTGATATTGCGGGCGACGTGTTTGATCGGCGACCAAAATTGTGCGCCGGCTTAACTTTTGGAAAAACAAACTTTCCTGAAGAAAGATGTAGTCGAGAGCTTGAGCAGTAGTGACCTGGCGCAAGTTGATGTCGATTGTGCGCGGTTGGACAAACGACTGCCGATCGAAAATCACATTCAGGTTGAGTTGCTCTGCGAGGCTGCGAATGAAAGCTTTCAAATCTCCGCTGTAACTTATGACGCGCATCTCGGTTTGCGGCGACTCCATAGCGGCCTCCTGAGCGCTTGAGGGGCCGACCGAACCCGGGTCGTCGTTTTTCGATCCGTTGTCAGTTGCAGGGCTCGTGCCTTCCTTCGCGCCCTGGAGACGTAACATGCGCTCCATCTCCGACACTGCCAACTCGTTGACGGGATCGTACCCGAAAGCCTGACGAAAAGCGTTATATGCACCGACGAAATCCCTCTGCTCAGCGAGTGCGCGACCCTGCTGCATATACGACTGCGACGCGTTGAAGCTCGCCCGGCGGAAATGCAGCTGGTACTCCAGATTTGAAGGGTCGGCAGCAACTGCCAGGGTAAACTCCTGGGCGGCTTTCTCCCATTGCTGCGCTGCTTCATAGCGCATTCCGTCTTTGAAATGCTTGTCACCCTTCTTGGCGAAAGCAGTCGCCGGCAAAACCAGCAGACACAGGGTAAGCAACAGCGAAACGAAAACGCGGGGTTCTATCTTTATTCTCATGTCAGTCTCTCGGTGGAGGTCGGTCTGAAGTAGTCAAAAACGTGATGTAATAATGCCGCTCAGGAAGCTAAGATGCAACCCTTTCAGCATCATTTGCTTACACGCAATTCAAAAAGAACAGTTCCTTAAAGCGGCAGCAATCTTAGTAAACCTAGCCGCCGGCGCTGACTTCCTCGACAAAGGTCACCCGGTTAATCTCATGCAGCGTTGAGACTGCCGCAAAGACCTTCTTTAGCGCCGATTCACGTAAACTGGTCAGCCCTTCGGCCTCAGCTGCTCTGCGAACCTCCGACCCCGGCCGCCGCTCGACGATCATTTCGCGAATATTGTCGGAAAGATCGAGCAATTCGTGAATCGCGGTGCGGCCGCGATAGCCGGTATGGTTGCAGGCGTCGCAGCCGACATTCATGTAAAAAGGCGTGTCGCGGTGCTCCTCCGGTCTTAATCCTGATTCAATTAGCTCCTGCTCTTTCGCGCGATATTGACGCTTGCAGTAAGGACAAAGCATGCGGATCAAGCGTTGGGCTAACACGCAGTTCAGACAGGAAACAAAGTTGTAAGGTTCGACGCCCATGTTGAGAAAACGTCCGATGACGTCGATGACGTTATTGGCGTGGACGGTGGTGAAAACAAGGTGGCCGGTTAAGGCAGACTGGATAGCAATCTGCGCCGTCTCGGTGTCACGAATTTCACCGATCATGATCTTGTCGGGATCGTGGCGCAGAATCGAACGCAAGCCGCGGTCGAAAGTCAGCCCTTTCTTTTCGTTGACAGGGATCTGAGTGATACCGTGCAACTGATACTCGACCGGATCCTCGATGGTTACGATCTTGTCTTCTTCGTTTCTGATTTCATTTAAGGCGGCATAGAGCGTGGTGGTCTTACCGGAACCGGTGGGACCGGTTACCAAGACCATCCCGTAAGGCTCGGCAATGTAGTGGCGAAACTTTCTCAGGTCGTCTTCGGCAAAGCCAACTACGTCAAGATTCAAGTTCTTGAACGCTTCGTTGATCTGCTCCTTATCGAGAATACGAATCACGGCGTCTTCACCATGGATCGTAGGCATGATGGAAACACGGAAATCAACGTTGCGGCCTTTGTAGCGAACCCGGAAGCGACCGTCCTGCGGCACGCGTCGCTCGGCAATGTCCAACTCAGACATGACCTTGATACGCGAAATCAAAGTTTGATGGAAGGCGAGGTCAATAGGATCAACTTTGGCGTAGAGCGCGCCGTCGATTCGATATTTGACCTGCACTTCCGTGTCACGTGTCTCGATGTGAATGTCAGAGGCGCGCGATTCCATCGCGTTGTAGATGATTGAGTCAACCAACTTGATAATTGGAGACATCTCGGAATCGGTGGCTAACCGATCGAGATCGAGTACCTCTTCACCGCTTTCCGTTTCCCTGACCAGCGAAATGCGGAAGCCAGAGGCCGCTTCCTGCAAAACCCGCTGCGTGGCATCTCCGCGCCGCAGGACCACTTCGATGGCTCCCGCCGTCGCAACATAGGGCACAATCCGCGACTTAAGCGCGTTGGCGAGCTCATCCAGCCGTTCGAGATCGGTTGGATCCGCCATAGCGATGTGCAGTCCTTTGTCGTCACGTTTTAGCGGCAGAAACAGATGGCGCACCATCAGATCGACGGGGATTTCGTTAAAGATGGTGTAGTCAATCGGTGATTCCTGATCGGCAGGAAGCAGGTCTACGTACGTCAGGCGATAGCGACTGGCAAGGTCCCTCGCAGTGCGTACCTCGGGTGGCTCATGATTGTCACCGCCAGATGTCATCCGGTCGTCTATCGTTAAAGGCGCCGTCGTTGCAGGATTTTGCTTTAATTCTTTCATTTAGTTCGGTTAGTCAAAACCCGCGGAGCGGGTGGAAGCATAAAGCCGGGGGTGGAGCGAAGCGGAACCCCAGGAGAGCCACTACCGAAGAGACAAAGCGCGCGGAGCGTGCGAAAGCACTGTGCTGCGACTACGTTCTCCCAGACTCTGTCGCCCGCTTCGCGGGCTCGGAATTCTCCTTCTCACTTCTAACTTGCCAAGAACTCTCCACCCTCTCAATGTTTCTGCCTTCAGTGCCGGCCGGTAACGCCCGCGCCACCAGAAATTGATTGAATGATCGGGAGGTAGATGGCCAGAAGAATAGTAACTACGATTCCTCCCATAACCACCAGAATCGCAGGCTCCAGCGTGGTCGTCAACTGCTCCAGCCGCACCTCTGACTCAGCATCATAAAAGACCGCCACCTCATCAAGCATCTCTCGCAAGCTGCCTGAACGTTCGCCAATTCCGATCATGTCAACTGCGAGCATGGGCACCCAGTCAGCAAACTCCAAACTCTCAGTAAAGGTGCGCCCCTCGCGTATCATCGGCATGATCGCTGAGCTGCGACGACGCAGCTCGCGATTTGTAATCGATTCCGCCGCGATCTCCCACGACTCAACCAGCGTGATGCCGCCGGCCAGCAACGTTGCCAGTGAGCGCGTGGCTTGTGCGATGGAAAGCTGAACGACAAGATTACCGGCAAGGGGAATCCTCAAGAGCAGCGCATCCACTCTTAGCCTGCCAGCTTCAGTTCGTGACCAGAGAAACAGAGCAATCGCGCCGCCGATAAACAGCGGACCAAACCAAAGCACATTAGACGAGAGCCATTTGGAAAGACCCAGTACTATTTGTGTAACTGTCGGAAGCTCGGTGCCAAAGCCGGCAAATAGATCCGACATCCTCGGCACTACATACACAGTCAAAAAAGTCACCATGCAGCCCGAGGCGAATAAGAGAAACAGGGGATAGGCGAGGGCGCCACGAATCTTGCGGCGCAAGCCCACGTTACGGCGCATGTAGCTGACGTAACGAAGCAGCACCTCATCCAACGCGCCAGAACGTTCGCCGGCCAGAATTGAAGCTGTGTAGATTCGTGGGAAGATACTTCCCTGCGAGGCAAAGGCTTCGGAAAGCGCCGCGCCCCCACGAATCTGATCTTCAACATCTCCAAGCACGGCGCGCAAACGTGCCGACGCGGCTCGCTTACGTAACATCGAGATGGCCTGCAGGATTGGGATACCAGCGCGCACCAGCGCCGCCAGTTGCTGGTTGAAAAGCAGGAAGTCGTTAGCTTTGACTTTTGGCTGGCCACCGCGTCCGCCAAATCGTGTTAGCGCGGTCACTCCAGTCGTCTTCGGTGGTGCGACGTTGAAGACGCGGAAGCCTTCACGCTCCAGGCGCGCGCGGGCTTCGTTGACACCCGGAGCCTCGACCGTGCGTGTTACGACCTCGCCCGCGGGGGTCCCTAATCGGCAAATAAACTCAGCCATTACTTAATCATTCCTGCGTTTTCGGAATAGCGCGAAAGTATACCATGCACCTGCACGACAGCCTTTTGACAGGGCTATCAGTACACGATGACGGGCTGGGAAAGTTCCCAGCTCCCGAGCAAGGCGGAAGGCGGAAGCCAGTAGGCAGTAAGCAGAGAGCAGCTCCATACGTTATCTTGTCTGCCTTCTGCCTTCTGCCTACTGCCTACTGCCTTCTGCTTTCTGCTTTCCGCTTTACCTCATCTCTTATCCGTCCTACAATGAATCGCAGCTATCACAGTCTGGATTGGAAGTAGCGCGCGGCAGTTTCCCCACGTAGACGATCCCCAGCTAGAATTACAAAAAATTCAGTCTTCGGACATCACCGCTTCTGTATCCGGCATCTGTATTTGCAGTCGTATCTCTAGTCTGCAAACTTCAACCGGCTCTGGGTCAGTAACGCTTGCGAGGAACGCGAGGCTCACATGCACCTAGCTTCTGGACGCGCTCTTACTATCGCCATCATCTCCTGTCTGGTCCTACTGTTTCTGATTTCCAATTCTCCAATAGCCCGAACACAAGACAAGAGCGGGCAAAAACCTCCCAGCCCATCGCCTTCGCCCAAGCAGATCCTTCAAACAGTTCCTGTTGCCCCAGTCGAACCGTCGACGACACCTAACACTGGAGCCGGCCAACAAAAATCGACAAGCGACTTTGGCCAGGGTCCGGTTATTACGAACACCGATCTGATTACGTTTACCGTCACGGTAACTGATACCTACGGACGCTATGTATCAGGGTTAGGCAAGGGCGCTTTTACGGTACTCGATGAGAAGAAGCCTCAGGAGATAACTTACTTTAGCGACGACGATTCGCCCGTTTCGGTGGGCGTGATCTTTGATGTATCCGGGTCGATGGGTGGCGACAAAATCAAGCGGGCGCGCGACGCTCTGTCCAAGTTTATTCAGACCAGTCATAACATGGACGAGTATTTTCTGATCGCCTTCAACTCCCGGGCGCAGTTGCTGCTCGACAAAACTCGCGATGGGAATCAGATCCTCGACAAGCTCACGTTTGTACAAACCAGAAGCAACACGGCGTTGTACGACGCCTGCTATCTTGGCGTCGAGAAAGTTCAGCGCGGCGCGCATCCCAAACGGGCTCTGCTGTTGATTAGTGACGGTCAGGACAATAACTCTCGTTACACCTTCGGGGAGCTGCGCCGGCTGCTCAAGGAGTCGGATGTAACGCTTTACGGCATCGGCATACTGAGCGGCAGCGACGCCGGCAGCTCGATGGGGATGGAAGGTCAGGGCATTCTGGATGAACTTGCAAGCGTATCCGGCGGCAAAGCGTTTTTCCCACGCAGCAACGCCGAGATGGACGACATCTTCGAGCAGATTGCGCTCGAGCTCCGCCATCAGTATTCGATTGGTTATAAGCCGGTGAATTTCACCAACGACGGACGCTGGCACAAGATTAGAGTGAAGGTTACGCCGCCGCGCGGCTTACCTCGTTTGTTCGTTCGCGCTAAAGAAGGCTATTACGCAGTCCCCAGCTCACGCTGAATGGCAGTGACCTAATTTGGAGTGCGGTGGCAATCCCGACCAGTCGGGAGACACCGCTTTGCACTTGCGACGATAATCCTACTGGCGAAACAATCCATAGCGCCGTCGCCGCTTCGCTCTGCCGGCGCACTCCAAAATTAGGCACTACCCGCTGAATCGAGTCGTCAAAACCGGGAGCGATAGCGACTGGGGCCTTGTTACAAGCCTTTCCGCTTCGTCTCGAAAACAGGGTCGCTACTGCTCACGGTTCTGAATTAGCACTTCGGCAACGCATTAACTCTCCTGATCATCTTTCATACTGTCGCCATTTCGCAGGAGCGGCTTCCTCAGCTTGCGTTACAAGGACCCAGGCTGTTTCCCGCGCGGCCCCGTGAAAGGTTAAACTTATTTAGAGCGGACGTTTTAGAGCATTGACTGCCGTTAGATTGAATTAGAACCAGGGATGCTACTTGGCAAGGGTAGATGGGGGATTGGATGGGAAATTGGATTAGCTGCCTGAAGAGCCGAAGAATCGCATTGATCGCGGCGTTGGTCTTCGTGTTGATTTCTATCGTTGGTTCGGGCCTGGTCTTCGCGGGCCGGATCCAGAATTCGCGACCGCGCAGCGTCGTCACAGTTTCCCGACCCACGCCAACTCCGACTCCTGCCCAGAGCGTAACTCAGCCCGTCAGCCGGCCTGTGACCACGACATCGGCGGGGACTCCGACTCCAACGCCGCCGCCTGCGCCTCGTCCAACGGCTGAGCCAACTCCGATCGATCGCATAACTCCCCTGCTTGGCGAGCCACCGCCCCCTCCGGTGCTTAAACCCAAGCCAACTCCAACGCCGCCGGAAGAATTTAGCAACGAAGATATTATTAAAGTAAATACAGAGTTGGTTACTTTAAACGTTCGAGTTATCGATCGGAATAATCGCCCTATCGACAACCTGCGGCAAAGCGATTTCGATGTTTTCGAGGATGGCGAACGGCAACCCATCGAATCTTTCTCGCGTGAAGAAGTGCCGATTAGTTATGGACTGGCGGTTGATACTTCCGGCTCGTTACGTTCCCAGTTGCAGGCGGTTATCGACGCCGGCAAAACTATCATCAACAGCAACAAGCCTGGCGACGAAACTTTCCTCGCCCGTTTTATCAGCAGCGATAAGATAGAAACTGTGCAGGACTTCACTGCCAGCAATGACTCTCTAACGGACGGGCTTGACGATCTCTACATTGAGGGTGGTCAAACGGCGATAGTTGACGCTGTATACGTCACGGCTGAACACGTCGCGGAGTATAAAAAGGGCGATACCAATGATCGAAGGCGCCGCGCCTTGATTGTAATTACGGATGGCGAGGACCGATCCAGCGTTTACACCCAGGAGAAGCTCTTCGCGCGGTTGCGCGAGGAGGACGTACAGATTTACGTGATCGGTTTTGTCAGAGAGCTCGACAAGGAAGGTGGTCTCATTCGGAAGAGTCCGCGCGAGAGGGCTGTTAACCTCATTAACAAACTCGCGACTGAAACCGGCGGCCGAGCTTTCCTGCCTGAGTCGCTATCTGAGTTGCCGAAGATCGCCGACGAAATTGTGCGCGACCTGCGTACGCAGTATGTCGTCTCCTACAATCCTACCAACAAATTGCGTGACGGTTCTTTTCGATCGATTAAAGTCGTGGTCGACGATGGCGCCCGCGACAAGCATATCGCGCTTACTCGGAATGGACGCATTGCTCCCAAGGGCGAACCGCCGGCGGTGAAGCTCCCAACTACACGCACTAAACCCGCGGTCGGGACAAATAAAACGCCTTGAGTAGCAGGTGTAGTTCGACGCGTTAGCGTCGACCTGAGTTTAGCCCGGCCTTTCAAGAGGCTGTGTCAAAACTCGCGCTCGCAGCGCCAAAGGCGCGGAATGTGAAAGCCTGGGGCAACGCCCCAGGTGAAGGTGTATAAGAATCTTAAAGCGCTGAAGGCGCGAGATGGCGGCGGTTTCGCGAAAACACGAGTGTTCGGCCGGCTTCACGATCCATTGCGCGCCTTCAGCGCTCGGGAGAGTTTCCGGCTCCCACCTGGGCCGATGGCCCAGGCTATTACATTCCGCGCCGTTGGCGCTGCGAACGCGAGTTTTGACACAGGCTCTTCAAGGGCAGGTTAGACGACGAATTGCGGCCGCCTCGACTAGTGCAGACTCCGGATAGATGTCACCGGCTGCTCAGCCGGCTCATGGCGTCGGTTTTCGATTCGTTGACGCCAAGCGAAAACTGGCATCAGTAACTTCGCCTGCTCGGATCGTAAACGTGGTTCGTTTCTCGGCGAAGCCCACTCTGCTGATGCTGACTTGATGAGAACCCGGTGGCAGTGCGTTCAGACTATAGCTGCCATCTCTGCCCGTGACGGCTCGTGATTGTCCGGAGACGGCGACTATCGCACCGGCGATTGGAGCGCCACTCGCAGCATCCACAACCCGCCCGCGAGCCTGGCCGAAGCGAGGTTGATTCGTGGCCTTAGGGGTTTCCACGACCATCCGCGCGGCTCGATTGGAATCTGCGAGTCTGTTCAGCGAAAACTCCTCGCGACTCGATGCTCCGGCTCGAATGGTTATCGTTTCCTGAGCTTCAGAGAATCCGGCGCTGGTAACTCTTGCCAGATGTTTGCCAGGCTCAAGCTCGTCAACTTCATATTTGCCGTTCTGATCTGTCCTGACGCGCCGTCCGGCTATAGACACAGTGGCGCCGGCGATCGGTTTATGAGTCGACGCGTCAACCACCTGACCTTTCAACTCACCAGCGCGCGCTCGCGACGAGTCGACCGCACTCGCTGATTTGCGCTCATCGCGCGAGGACGTTTGAGTGTTACTAAGCGCTCTGTCTCGAGCTATGACGATGGGATTTACGCCACCTGCATTAGGCGCTGATGTAGATGAGCCGCGAACGATTGCGCGCTGCTTGTCACGTGGCTTGTTTTGCGGAACTTTCGCAAGCTGGCTTTGCGCCTCTGTAGCGGCGTTGGCTTTAACCACAACGCGGGTTGACACTGATCTGAATCCGCTCTTCTCAACAGTGACGAGATGTTCGCCAGCCGGAACATTGAAGAAAGAGTAACGCCCCTGCGAATCGGTTCGGGCCATCGCCATCGACTCGTTATAGACAATCGGACGATACAGCGTTGGCAGTGCCTGAGTTCCGGCATTACGCACGCCAGAGATTCGGATGATTGCGCGCGCCAACGGTTTGCCCGCCTGGTCTCTCGCCGTTCCCCTTAACGTCCCAGCCGCGCCGCCTTTTGAGTTTCCTTTCAGCACTGTTGTCGAAGGAATGACTCGCAACGCGGAAGCGTTTGGCGCCATGTTCTTCTTGAGTTCGAAGTCCGCGACTGAGGCCCGTCCCCGCAAGAGATCGATCTGGCCCGTCGCCAGCTGTTTGCCATTCTTCTTGAGAACCAGGTTGGAAAGTTTGCCTGCCGGAAGACCCTTCAAAGTGTAGCTGCCGTCGGGCCCGGTGATGGCAGTCAGCGTTGAATTCTTGACCGCGACTTCTACTCCGGCCAGTGGCTGGCCCGCCTCCATGACTACTCCGGAAACATCGCCAGTAGCTTGTTCTGAACCGTCGACGGGTGCCTCTGCTGACGCACCAGTATCTTCTTTTACTCCGCGAGCCGCAGCTCGAATCTCCTGAATCTTTTGCAGGAGTCCGAGAGCTTCGCCGGCACGTTGATCGATTGTGCCAAGCAAACTTTTCTTCTCCCCGGAAGCTGCTGCTTCCTCCGGGTTTGACGTGCTTGAGGCGGCCTGTTCATTCAAGGTGATGAGCGCTGCCTGCATCTCAGACTTCGCCGTCGCAATCTCGCCATCAGTGGCTGTCGTGTCTGAGCCGTTTTGCATCAGTGATGCCTTGGAGACAAGCGCGGCTTTCAGTTTCTGTAAACCAGAGCTGACCGCATTAAGTTGCTCGGCATCGCCCGCGCCGCTGGCTACGATTTGCTCTGCTTGAGCGATCAACTGCTGTAGTTCCTCGTCGCCTTCCGCGGCAGTGGCCTCTACCGATGGAGTTGACTCAGCCGTTTCAGATGCGCTGTCGGAGTTTCCTGCTGGCGACATTTCAGCCGGAGGCGAGAGCAGCGCCTGATGAATTGAGGTTGCGAGAGAGTCGATTGCCGCGGCGAATGCTGCGTCGGCTCCTGCTCCAGTACCTTCGGCGCGAACTACACTCACAGCTCCTGACTCGACCGAGATGATCTCTGCATATAGTTGAGCGCTAGTACTCGAATCAGCGCCTGGCAACGCGAGGATTCCGCCCCGAATCACGAACTGCATTCCGTTTTGTTTCCCAAGTGCAACTATTTGTTCGACGGTCAGGGACGTGGCTGACGTAGCGTCTGAGTTTGGGTTCAGTGATTTTGGCAGCACATCTTTGAAGCTCAGAGTTAGTCGTTGCTTCAACAGCTGAGCAATTTTTTTGCCGAGTTCAGGAGGCGCACCGGAATCGGTCTCATCCTGAAAGGGGAGAATGCCTGCAACAGTAACTTTGCTCTGAACCGGATCCGACGAGGCCGGGACTCGAAAGGACGCAGCACGCAAAGGCGGCAGGCACAGCAGAAACAGCGCCAGGCAAATAGAAGCCTGGATGCTAGTGCAAGGCTTCGCGTTAATTGGGCCACTAATCTTGCTCATTTCCACTCCTTACTCTAAAGGACTTGGTTAATCCGCGGCTTATTGATGCTGCTCTACTTTCTCCAAACCGCGGCATACTTGACCGCTCCACCGTCTGCATAACCAGTGACCGCTCGCGTCAGCAATCCGCTTTTCCGCGCTGCCTCCCACTCCTGCTGGTAAGCGCTCCCACTCAGATCGTGACGCGCCTTGAACGCACCCTGGGTCGACGAGTTCCAGATCGCGCTGAACCGTGGCTGGCCCTGGTGTTCGTAGACGTTTAGGTACGCGAGTTGTCGACCTTTTTGCTTATTCTCATCGGCGAGACTCTGGTACTCCGTAGCGGTCAGGAACGACTTCGCTTCCCAGCCGCCGATCTTGGCGTTCTCATATAGCGCGGTATAAAAGCGATTTCCCCCGATCGAGACGACGGAGATAACTTTCGGTCTCCAGGGACCGGCGGTAAGGTCGTCAATGCGTTTCTGGTGGTCGGCGGCGGAAAGTCCATGGTAAGCGGCAACTTGTACACCGTCTTTGACAAAGACTGCCGCATAGAGAATCTGATTGCCGGACAGGTAGCTATCAACATGTTTGAGGCGATAGCCCAGAGCTTTGCGCTTGTCGAACTCCGCTTGATACTGGTTGCCATTGACATTGTGAACTGCCGACCATTTCGCGCCCATTTCCGGTCGGAAGATCAGATTGAAGTAAATCTTGCCTTTGAAGTTAAAACCATCAACCCACTCGAGGCGATAGTCAGCGTTGACAGCCTGGTCGAACAGGCACTGGTAGTCTCCCGCCGGCAGGCCATGGCGGGCGACTTCGGCTGAGCCGGGAGACAGGTTGCCTGGCACGTCGCGCGCCTCATAGCTTTCGCCATCGACGAAGATGCCACCCGAGATTCCACATATTCGCGGGACACGATTTCGCTTGCTGCCGTCGTTGTCAGCCAGGAAGCCTCCGACAGTTGAGATCGGGTTGGTGGCCCTGGGAACGCCCACTTCGAAGTGAAGATGATTCCCGCTGGCACATCCAACCGTTCCTTCATCGCCCAGGTAAGTGCCGGCCTTAACAAATTGTCCGACCTTGAGCTTTGCCTTTTTGGTCGATGAGTCCATCTGCATATGCGAATACTTGGTCCATTCGCCGTTCGCATGCTCGATCCAGACGTAGTTGTTGGTGCAGGGCTCGCCGCTGCCGCTGTCGATCTGCTTATTGAAGTTGTCCACCACGTAACGGATGGTGCCGTCGGCGGCCGCGACGATTCTATAGGTGCTGCCTCCCGTTCCGACCATATCGATCCTGCCGAGAGGTTTGTGAGTGAGAAAGTCGTTGGTGATTTTGACCGTGGTGTCGTTCGCGAAGGGTATTCGATACACACCGCTCGATTTCGTTTGGGCCGCGGTGTGCAAGGTCGCACAGAGAATTACTCCGGTTAAGAGAGCGAGGTCAATTAGCTTTTTGTGGCGCCGGGCGACCTTCGCAAAAGCGTGCATACTGAGAAGATATTTCATCGCGTCGTCTCCTTTTAGTTGTTACCAGATCAATAGATCGAAATTCAGAATCCCCGCTTGAGAATCAGATTTGGCCACTTATTACGCGACACCCCTCGGCCATCGATTATCTCCAACGAGACCGAGAACAACTCAGGCTGCTTGGCCGACTTGGGCTCGATGATCATTACCACTATTTCAATTTGCAGACGGCCCGTGCTTTTCTCACCAACCGGTTTCAGATCATCGCGCTTGAAACTGATAGTGCGTGACTTGCCAGGTACTAAGGCAACCCGGTCGTTTTCGGCAATGAGATTGCCCTGCGTATCGAAGAGTTTTACAGAAGCTTTTTGCCACGGTACGTGCTTACCGATCGTGAGTTCCTTTGGGTTGAAATACACGCTGATAGTTTCATGTTTGGTCAAAGCGATCAATTTGCGAGTAGAGCAGGTCACTCCACCCTCGCTGGCATTTGCAGGTAGAACCGCGACACCTGCCGGATCCGCCGCTTCGGGTGCATTCGAGCTTTGTATTTCGATCCAACCTGCGCTGCCTTCATGACCTTTTGCCTTGGAACGGGCTTGTGGACTACCCGCTACTGTAAGAGCGAGGGAGCAGACCCGATTCGAGGTGTACTTTTTTCCTGTTTGCCGGTCAGTCATCACAAGGTAGACGCACGGCGGCGGTTTCTCAGTTGAACTCATGTCAAAGTAGAGGCGGCCCAGGACAATCGGCCGATCAGGATCGCCAAAAGTATTGAGCTTGTTGTCGCCCGGCGAACTGAAGATTTCAACTAAGCTACGCGAAGCGTTCCTATTCCTTCCGCCCGCCCGCAGTTGGGGAGCAGGCTGCCACAGGAAATCAGGAAGACTGGTGCGGTTGGTAACGCTCAGTTTGTACCTAACCAGCTTAGCCCCGTTCACTTCGTAAGCTTCTTTGCCGACGAACTCCAGGTGCGGAGCGGGGATAGTGGCCGGCGCTTTGGTGGAAGTTGAGGTTTGCGCAGAAGCAAGAACGGCTGCACAGACCACAAGAACGAACAGGAGGGCGACGTTAGCTGTTTTTCCAGTCATACTTTTTTCTTCCGTGAGATCGAGCAGTAGCGAGTTGCATCATTGATCCTCGTTGGTGCCGCCGGCAGCAGGAGTTGTGCAAGCAAATCGTTTTCGATTCATTATTGTCTCCTGCTCATGCTGACGGAAACCTGACTACGGCCTTTCCTTCAGCTTCCCTGGCGCAGATTGGGGATTGCAATCGACAGAGAACATAGCCTTCTCCGAGCGCCTGACCCCACCGTTTGGCAGCATCACTTCAACCATCATCCAGCCGTTGTAAAGCGGAATCTTCGCTGTGCTCCCCGGGGCCTTGAGGGTGCCGGAAGAATCGATTTGGGGTGTTTGAATGAAGCGCCGGCCAGTGATTGATTTCGGCACGCCTTTCTTTACCGGAACGGGTATCCATTCCGACTCATAACCATTGTCACCAAGAAACCGGAACTTGGTGTTCAAGGTCTCATAGGTGGTGTTTTCGTCCGCGAAGATCTTGCCTCGGAAGTTGACGTACAAAGGACACTGGCGACCGGCTGTGAGTTGCGGATCGGCGTTCACAATCACCGATCCGATCGGAGGCGGAGGCGGAGGAACCCGCTTGGGCGCACCTACAGTTCGTACAGGCGGAGGCGGCGTGCGCGGCGGAGGTAACGCCGGCAGGCATTTAATCCTAAGGTGCAGGTCAAGCGAAGCGGCATATCGTCTATCGGGGTTGTAACCAATGATGCGGGAGCTTTTGCACCAAACACCGAATACACCCTTGTAAGACTTGATAAGTGCACCACCCGACAACAAAAGCCCGCTGCGCAGTAGGGTCTCTCTGGACGCGCCCCGCTTTACCCTAGTTTCTACCACGGCATTACAGGCTTCAGCGGGAGAGTTAGAGCTCGGCTTGTAGTAAGGATCGAGAACGTTATAGAAGGCGGTCAGGTCAGGATGAAAATACGGGACAAAAACCGTAAGCGGGACACCAATACTTTTATCCTCGCGGTCGACGGGCACGACCTCTTTATGTGACCCGATTTCTATCGACGCGCTCTGGAGGTGGTACTTGTCCTCGGGGCATTGGCCTTTGATGGCGAGATTGAAACGAAGGTTATTTGGGTACTCAACCGTGTCATAGATGCCGTTGTTGTTTTTGGAAGAGACACGGACTTCTGGATCCCCTGGGCGTTTGAAGAGTTGAAAGTCTGGGGAGTCGGCCGTGACTCCGGGGCTCGGAATCAATGGGAGTAATAGACAAAGTAGCAAGACGAACAGTGTATAGCGTCGTGGCTTGTGGTTCGTTGTTTGTGAGCTCATTAGTTTTTCCTTTCGGGTTGCGCGTAGGCGAGCTGCAGTGCTTTTAGTGCGTCAGCAAGTTGTTTCCAGGCGCGCTCGTCTGAAGCGGGGACGTTCATATCTTGAGCGCGAAGAATCACGACGGGTTTGGTGATAAACCATTCATTGGTATTGCTGCTTTGAGCACCTGAGGCAGGCCTTACCGTCCGATCAGGAGCCCAATCGCCGACAAAGGTCACAGCTACGCCACGCGCATAGCCTGCTTTAAGAACAACATTCGAATACCTGGTTCCATGGGTTAACCTCCTCCTGACAGGCTTCGACTCAGAGCCGGTCAATCGCTGCACGGCAGAAACAAACTCACGCCATGGCCCTTCGGCTGACTGAGGTACGGCGATGTTCCTTGGGCGTAGCGTGGCTGCCGGATCTCGCAGGAAATTTTCACGGTCAGAGGAGTTAATTGAGATTGTGATGTTGAGTGTTTTCTCATCAATAACGTCGCTGAAGTTGATCTCTTCCAGCGGGACCGCGCTCTTTTGCGAATAGGCGTTCTCACCAGCGAACAAGGTCAACAAGCCACAGACGGTTGTCAGCAGCGTCGCACGTATGAATGACTTTCTGTTCGTCATCTTTCTCCTTCCAGTGGGGTTCGTGTAGCCACCGACAGTTACAATCGAAGTTCTTTAAGCCTCTCGCGAGCCTTACGAATGAGCTTTACTGGTTGTGCCAGACCTCGTTGTTCGCTTCATCCGACTCCGCCACAATTGAACTGGCATCGGCGTTTAGCTTGAAGGTGGTTGATGCGAGCGAGACGTTGTTGGGCAGAATGCTCTTCGCATCGATGAGTAGCCACGTGTCCGCACCCGCCGCGAGTGCAGGCACGTTGACATGAGTCTGCCTGCCCACTGAGACTCCGTTAATTTTTCGTATTGTAAGGACCAACCTGCACGCGCCGGAACCAACCCGGCCAGAATTGACAATGTGCACACGCAACGCTTTGTCGTTCGTGGGCGGAAATAGAAACTGTCTGATTATTAAATCAGGTTTCGCCATTCCGGCGCGCTTGTTGGCAGGCGCCTTTGTATCACCAGGATCAATTGCGACTGAAGTAAGGCGGCCAGCTCGATTGCCATTTTGGGCGATTTCAGAATCGGCAGAAGTCTTGCGATTGACGTTCACCCTGGAGTTGGCGTACTCGAGTCGCAATGCTTTCAGGGCAGCGGCCAATTGTCGCCACGCAGGCTCGTCTTCGCTGCGTACGTTCACACCCTGCGTATGAAGATAGCGAACTGGATCAGCCAGAAAGCTATTACCGCCACCACCCAAATCGCCGGCAACCGAAATCCATCCGCCCGGAATTTGAAGCCTGACAATCTCATTTTTGAGGTTCGGATTGTCTTTTGGCGCTCCCTCAGTTGATCTTGATGGAATTTGGGGGTTGGATAATCTGCGTAAGGCGGCAGTGAGCGCCTTCCAGTGAAGTTCAGACGCCGGTGGCACGGCGATCCCCTGTTGGCGAAGCCTGCCGACGGGGTCCCTCAGGAATTTGCTAATGTCGGAGGTAAGGGTGGAAACGCTGGCGTTGGTGAGTTTGATTGTATAGTACTTAACCTCCGACTGACCTGGATAATAAAAGCTCATTCCGCCCAGTTTTATGTGGCTAGTCATGAATTCTGATTTAGCTGCACGGCTGTCGTGATTGCCGTGGTAGAACGCGGCAGTCATGACAACCACCACTGCGAATACTGTCACGACGACCACTCCGGCGAACCGCCTCTTTATCGGCCCCAGCGTTTCTGCCCAAGGTTTTCTGTTCATGACGCTTCTCCTTTTCAAACCGAATCGTTTCCTCAATAAAGACGACCGAGCTTTACAGGTTGTGCCAGACTTCGTTATTCGCTTCGTTTGACTCCGCCACAATTGAGGTAGCGTCCGCGTTTAGCTTGAAGGTGGTTGCTTCGAGCGAGACGTTGTTGGGCAGAATGCTCTTAGCGTTTATGACCAGCCATTTGTCTTTGCCGGAGGCCAGCGGCGGCAGTTTGACTTCCGTGACTCTGCCGAGTGCTATTCCGTTTATCTTGCGCACTGTCAGACGCAGGATGCAGAGCGGGGAAGCGGCGCCGCCGGCGTTTACGATGTGAACTCGAACCAACTTTTCATTGGCGGGTACGAAGGCAAACTCGCTAATGCGCAGATCGGGAACGGCGAGCAGGGTGGCCTCTTTGCCAATTGCCGTCGCCGGAGAGGGGGAAGTGCCGGGCGACTGTGCGAAAACTGCAAAGCAAGCGATAGTTATTAGAACGATGCCTACCGCTAGGCTTCGTTTCATGATTCTCCTCATTCCGGTATTGGTTTGGTTATCGACGCACATTGCAGAACCGAGCGCGACAGCGCCGGATGCCGAAGTCAAGTGATTTGCTGGGACCGCGGGCGTCTCGCCCGCAAACGTGACGGAAGTGCGCACCTTTGGGAGGTCCATTCACCTAATCCCTTTTCGCGCTACGCGCTCATTGCGGGCGAGACGCCCGCGCTCCCAGCAAATCACTTGACCGTGCCGGCTGGATCCCAAAAGTTTCCTCGCTCGCCGCGATGGCGTTAGAATGCTTCCCTTGAATCCATTGCGCTCCCAAACTGCTTTCATGGTCGAGAAGTACCACGCGGCCTCTCCGCAAGTCCTGAACAGATTGCGAAAAAGCTGGGAAGAAAAACTACCAACCAGCTAAGTTGTTGATGACAGTGCAAATTCAGAAAACCTACCGGCTCGGAGAATTCGAGCTCGATCCGAACAAACGTCTCCTAAAACGTGAGGACGGTCGGGTGATGCACCTTTCGCATCTGCCCTTCCGAGTGTTGGTTTACTTCGTTGAGAACCGCGAGCGGATTGTTACCAGACAGGAGTTGTTGGATCAGTTTTGGGAAGGCCGCGATGTGTATGACATCACCCTAACCAAATGTGTGGGCGCGATTCGCAAGGCGCTTGGCGAGGACTCAGAAAACCCCCGTTTCATCGAAACTCGCTGGGCCGAAGGCTATCGTTACATCGGGCCATTTACCGAGAGCCTATCTGCTGCAAACCTGGCGATGGTTGAAACGGAGGCAGTTGAAAAGAAGTTGGCCGTTGAGCCAACTCAATTTGAAACACCTGATCTGCAGCCGGACTACCCGGATGTTTTAGCTGCTGAGCCGAATGGAGCAATCCTTTCGCCCGAGCCGGTTTCAGCTACCGTCCCTCCTTCTGCGGACCTGGATCCGACGCCGCCCGCTCGCGTTGCAAGTAATTCGCGCTGGGCCTTTGCCGGCGGGTGGAGGTTGAAGGCCCTACTCGCGTCAGGCGTTGTAGTGCTCACGCTCTTTGGGACCTGGACTCTTTTCTTTCACGCCAAGCCCGAAAGCAAAATAACCGGGCCGGATTGGTCAAGAGTGAAGTCGACCAAACTCACCAATCAGTCAGGCGCGGAGTATTCCGTTAATCTGGCTCCGGACGGCAAGATGTTTATATACGCCGACCGCTCGAGCGGCAATTGGGACATTTACTGGCAGCGCGTTGGCGGCAGGAATACCGTCAATCTCACCAGGGACTCACTGGCGGACGATTTACATCCCGCATATTCACCGGACGGCAATTACATCGCGTTTCGTTCCGAACGAAAATCGCCTGGCGTCTATGTTATGGAAGCGACGAGTGAGAACGTCCGGCGAGTGAGTGATTTCGGTTACTATCCCGCCTGGTCTCCCGATGGAAAGGAATTGGTGATAAGCGCCGGCTCATTCGTTGATCCAAATAATCGCGGTCTAGTCCCCAGTCAGCTTTGGGTAATCGATGTGGCGACTGGCGCTAAACGTTCGTTGACCACCGGTGATGCAATTCAGGCGAGCTGGTCGCCGAGCGGCAACCGTATCGCTTACTGGGGATTGCAGGGAGGCGGTCAGCGCGATATTTGGACGATGCCCGCAAGCGGCGGCGAGGCAGTGCCGGTGACCAACGATCAGGCTCTGGATTGGAATCCAGTCTGGTCGCCGGACGGAAAGTATCTTTACTTCGCGAGCGATCGCGGCGGCAGCATGAATTTTTGGCGCGTTCCGCTCGACGAAACTTCCGGACAGTTGCAAGGGGCGCCGGAAGCGGTCATTACACCGTCCGTTTACAGCCAACACTTGAGTTTCTCACGCGATGGCAGTCGCCTGGCTTACGCGCAAAAGTCTGAAACGCTGAATTTGCAACGAGTGCCCTTTGATCCGCTGAGTGAGCGCATCACCGGCGAACCTGAACACGTAACGCAAGGTACGAAGTATGTGACAGACCCTGATCTTTCACCTGACGACGAGTGGTTTGCATTTAGCTCGCAGGGCGAAAAACAGGAAGACATTCTGATTCTCAAACGCGACGGGACTGAACTACGCCAGTTAACAAATGACGTCTTCCGCGACCGCGGGCCGCGTTGGGCGCCGGACGGTCAGCGAATCGCCTTTTACTCCGACCGCGGCGGACGTTTTGAAATCTGGTCAATAAATTCCGACGGCACCAATTTGCGACAGATCACTTACACGGTTGACCAATCAGCGGTCTTTCCCATTTGGTCGCCTGACGGAAAGCGGATGCTTTTTAAGCAGCGCGGCGCCCCGCCCTTTTTTTTCGACTTGAACAGATTATGGACCGAGCAAACTCCCCAGCAACTATCGGCCATTGAAGGTGTAAGGAACAACTTTTGGGCCAGCTCGTGGTCACCGGATGGACGCAGGTTGGCCGGAACGTGGATTCTCAACGGGATTCACTACGTGCACGTCTACGATTTTGAGGCAAAGACTTACGAGAATTTTGGCCTTCGCGGCTTGTGGCCGATTTGGTTAAGCGACAATCGCCGTTTGTTATTTCACAGAGATGGCCGACTTCATGTCCTGGATACTCAAACCAGAAAATCGCATGAACTTTTTTCCGTGGAGCCTTACGCAGTCGGCACTGTTGGTGCGACACGCGATGCTCGCACGATCTACTTCACCGTACAGAAAACAGAATCCGACATATGGCTGTTGACCCGTGAATAGATTTCCAGTCTTTTTGCCCGCATCCTCACACTCGTGGTGAAGCAGAAGCAGCAATGGAATATTTAAGACCATTTTGTTGATTAGGTGCAGGCGCTGCATTTTGCTTTGACGCTACGCTTCAGGGTTCTTTCCAGGCGAGCGCAAGTCTTTGACTAGTTCGATTAGTTGGCTGATCTGCGCCTCACGGCCCTGGCTCTTGCGCATCAATTCCTCCAGCATCAACTCACTCTTAAGGTTCACTTTGAAATCCTGCTCTGCCGCCAGCCGGTCTTTTTCCGCTGCGCGATTTTGCGACATCATAATGATCGGAGCTTGCAACGCCGCTGTCATTGAGAGCATGAGGTTCAAGAGAATGTAAGGATAAGGATCATACTGTGCGCCATTCTCGCCATGCCCGTAGTGAACCAGCACGAATGTATTGAGTCCTATCCAGGCCGCCAGAAAACTTACATAGATAATGATGAAGGTCCACGAACCCCCGAATGAAGCAACTCGATCCGCGACGCGCTGGCCAATCGTCGAGCGCTCTTCCATCTCAAGGTTGATGTTGCGTGTGGCGCGCTGCGAAACGAGCATGTTCGTCTGACGCATCCGCGCCCCAATTTCGCAAATCACATCAATGGCAACGTCCGGATGTTTCATTAGAAACGCCTGAAAGTCGTCACTGCTCAAGCGGTGCAGAGTCGTTTCCTCGATTGCCGTCGCATTGGTCGAGCGCGGTCCGCGATCCAGCACCGCCAGTTCTCCAAAAAACTCGCCCGGCCCCAGTTCTTTCAAGGTCACTGGCTCCACATCTTCGTCCAACACCCAAATACGCACTGAGCCCGCTTCCACGACATACAAAGCATCGCCCTTGTCCTGTTCGTTGAATACTATTTCATCGGGATCGAACTTCACCTGGTCGACTTCCTGGGCCAGCTGTTCAAGTTCCTCAGACGTCAAGCGCTGGAAAAGTGGAATACGCGACAAACTATCGGCTTCGTCGCTCGGGGTTATGTCAATTGACATGTGGCCAATCTCCTCTGCTGCTCACTTTGACTAGTTCAGGTTTCCGGTGTGTCAGTTGGTTAAGCGGCTCAATTCCTCTTCGCTGATGCCAAAAGGATCGGTGGGTGGTTCGTGCTTGCTCACCTGTTCAACGACTGTCACCAGGTCCAACAACGCACCGCCCAGCACCTCATCGCTGGAATTGATCTCAATACACGTCGGCGAATCAAATGGGGTCATGAAGAGATACCGCGGCACGTTAGTTTCGCTGAGCGCCTCGGCCGGGCCCAGGATAAGCAGATTATTTTTCCAGCGCGCATAGCGGTGCGCCGAGCCCAGTCGCCGCTCCCAATGCAACTCCCCTTTCTCGGTCATGGAGATCAATTGTTGCAGAAGGTTGGACAGACGTTCGCTGGTTCCTTGATCGCGAGTCATCACGGTCTCCTTGAAGATCTATTGACGCAAAAATTTCCGCTTTGAAGTCGCTGAGGTTACCACCCTAACGAGCTAAAATAAAGCACGTGAAAAGATGGAATTGGTACAACGGAAAAACGTTTGTGAGGTTGCCAGTCTCTTGCACCCAGCCGGGGTGCTGATTGTGTTCCGGCCAACGTCCGGTGGTCTACGCTTCGCTGCGACCACCGGCTACTCTCTGCGAGCCCTCCGGGCTCGACTCCGGACCTTATTGCGACTCGTGACGTTCGGGAATGCGAAAACGACCACGAAGCGATGTTGCACTTCGAACTTGAATTCACCTAGCATACCAACGCTGTGCTTTCCGTCTCATATCTTCTCCTGGTCATCCTGCTCGTCCTGACGAACGGCTTTTTTGTTGCCGCCGAATTCGCGCTGGTCGGTGTACGGCGTTCGCGAGTAGCAACGCTCGCCCAGGATGGCCATCGCCGCGCAAAGCTGCTGCTCGAGTTAATCGACAGTCTTAACGCTTATATTTCAGCCACACAGCTCGGCATCACCATGGCCTCCCTCGCTCTCGGCTGGATTGGCGAGCCCGTCTTCGCACACTTGCTTGAAGCGCCGCTCAAGGGTCGAGTTTCTGAAACAGTGCTGGATACGATCGCGTTCGCCCTCGCTTTTACGCTGATCACGTTTCTGCACATCGTCCTCGGCGAACTGGCTCCAAAAACTCTTGCGCTGGAGCGCACTGAAAAAATTGCGCTGCTGGTGGCCCGTCCGCTTCATGTTTTTTACAAGCTTTTCCTTTGGCCAATACGCCTGCTCGACTGGGCAGGTACGCGCACGGTCAGATTGTTTGGACTTCATCCCGCAGGCGAGCACGCTTCAAGTTACAGTCAGGAGGAGATCCGGCAACTGATCAATGCCTCACGTGAAGGCGGACATCTTGGGGCGGATCAGCAAAAACTAATTAACCGCGTCTTTGATTTCCGCGAGACTGAAGTACGTGAAGCGATGATCCCGAGGACGGCGGTTTCAGCGTTGCCGTTACCGGCAACTCTGGAGGAGACCAAAAACGTCTTTCGTACGACCGGATACTCGCGCATGCCTGTTTACCTGGATCGGCTGGACAATGTGGTGGGAATAGTTTTTCGTCGAGACATAGAACCATTTCTCGAGAACCCCGAGCTGCCATTTGCACTGCAAACGTTAATGCACCCGCCGGTGTTTATCCCTGACTCTGCGCGACTAGGATCTGTGTTGAAGCAGATGCAGGCCAGCAGGACCCACCTGGCTTGCGTCGTCGATGAACATGGCGGACTTGAAGGAATTATCACGCTGGAAGATTTGCTAGAGGAGATTGTTGGAGAAATCGATGATGAGTTTGACGAAGAAGTGCGGGAGCAGATCGTAAAGGATGGCGATTCCTATGTCCTCAGCGGCAGGTTGGTGGTACGCGATGCTAACCGAGTTCTGCAGCTGCAACTACCCGAGCATGAAGGATTCAATACGCTTGCAGGTTTTCTGATGGCCCAGGCCGGACGGCTTCTGAACGAAGGCGACTCCGTCAACTACAATGGCGCCAAATTCATAGTCGAACGTCTTGAAGGCCGCCGCATCCGCCGCGTTCGCCTTATTCCCAGCGATCCCAGGGATCCGAAGCCTGGCAAATCGTCCGCTGTCACTGAAAACACTGCCGGAGCCGTGATCTGTTTCCTCAGCTCCGTTTTGTTAGTCTGAACAAAACTTTCATATCCGTTCCTAACACAGTTTGAGGCCAGTTGTTCACAGTTCAAGCTTTAGCTTGTGTCTTCGCATCACGACTTCGCCGGGTGGTGGTGCTTGCTGTGTTTCACTGCGTGACGCAAATCAGCTTCTTCAATTGAATGGCTTTGCGTCAGCGTGAAATCCTCCTTGGCCATGGCCACGAGTCTCTGATAGTGATTGTGAAGGGTCTTGATTTCTTCTTCGGTCAAATCCTCAACGTCAATCAAACGATTGCTTGCGCCTTCCAATGCGGCAACAATTTCGTTCAGCTTTAAGTGAATAGCCAGTGCGTCTTTGTTTTGGCTGCGCTGAATCAGGAAAACCATCAGGAAGGTGACGATGGTTGTTCCAGTGTTGATTACCAACTGCCAGGTGTCGGAATAGTTAAAGAGTGGCCCGGAGCCTAACCAGATAACAATCACCAAACAAGCGAGAATGAACGCGGTCGAAGTTCCGGTCGCTTCGGTTGCCTTACGCGAGAAGCGCTCCAGCAATTGACTCAGGTTGTTATTCTTCTTTTTTGCCATGTGTTTCCACCTCAATCTCACTATGCCTCGTTCGCATCCGAAAACGATGTCAGCCCCTAGTTGAGATGTCAAAAAATTCTTTCACGCGTTTGCTTCTGAGATATACCAATATGACTATAACTATGGGTACGCCGATAAGAGCTTTGCGCTCTGTCCCCAGCAGGACGTTAGCAACGTCACCCAGGAGATTAACGGCCAGCATGACCACCGCAAACCAATATCCCCATCTGGCGCCACGCCACAAACCAATCGCCGTCGAGGCGCTGGCCACGCAAACAACACACATGAGCACAAGCGCCCATGAGCCCATGGCGCCAAACCCTTCGCGAGCTCGCGGGTTGAGTCGCCAAATCGGTTCCAGAAAACTTCCCGGGGAAAGAAGTGACACCAAAGACACGAAGCTGGCAGCCGTACCAAACAGAAAAAGCAGCGTCAGGCCAGCAATTCCAGCGGGACGATCTTCAGCATTTGTCCTCATTGCATCGCCATAGCTCGGCCAACATTTCTTTTTTTTGGATCTACTGGCGGCTCGTTCAAGTTCCCGGTAGAGCTTGCAACGATTCGCTTAGGTGAGAACGATCTGCCAACGAATGCAGCAGCGGACCTTCGAGGGAAAACTCAACAACGCTAACTGAGCTCACTGGACACCCTAGCCGGTAACGAAAGCGGCCGACGTCGATTCCCAGCAGGCTGCAAAGAATTATTCTTATGGTTGCTTTGTGAGAAACGATCAGCACATTCCCGTCCTCAAACTGACACTTGATTTCATCTATCACCCGCAGGCTGCGGGTGGCTATTGTGATCGCCAGCTCTCCGCCAGTCGGCGCATGCCAGGCCGGGTCGGCAAGCCAACTTACGTAGTCGTCATGATATTCACGATCGACGTTCTCTCTGCTCTGCCCTTCCCATTTGCCATAGCCGATCTCGTTTAGATCGGGCCGCACCTGCAGGGTTATTCCCAGAGCATCGCAAAGCGGCCGGGCGGTGTCGATGGCTCGTCGCAAACCGCTCGCATAAATCGCACTCCAGGATTTCGCTTGATACGCCGCGGCAAAAGCCTCGGCCATCTGCGAACCCTCGGGAGTCAATTCCGGATCGAGACCCGACCCGCAGAAAACATCGTCGCGACTGAGAGCGGTTTGACCATGACGAAGGAGATAAAGCTTGAGACTCATTTTGGAGGACGGGAATGTGCGAAGATCTAATCCGCAGATTTCACAGATTACACAGATTTCAAGAGACAAACTAGGATCAAGGAAGAGCGCGATTAGTTCCTACAGATGGGGACACCTTAAACGCTTCTTGCCTTACTGAATCTGTGTAATCTGCGAAATCTGCGGATGTTACTTCGGACGAACCGAACCACTAATTTTCTTCTTCGTTGTCTTACCCGTTTTTAAGACCGGCAGTCCTTGATCGACGTCATCATGCGGTTGCGGAATTACATGAGTAGCAACCACCTTGCCGACCTTTCTTCCAGCGACAGCTCCAGCATCAACGGCGGCGCGCACCGCTGCGACATCACCCCTTACAATCGCCGTGACTAAACCGGCATCAATCTTTTCCCAGCCGACGAGGCGCACGTTGGCAGCTTTGACCATCGCGTCCGCTGCTTCGATCATCGCTACCAAGCCCATGCATTCAACCATGCCGAGTGCTTCTGCCATAGAACATCGAGGCTCCTTTTGTTGCTGATTAGCTCAAACTTAAGCCCTAGTTTGAAATTTGTCCAGAATCTTCGCGGTCCGCGCTTTCGAAAACATCCTGCCGAAACGCAGGCCAGGCGTCGTAGAGATAGAGCGCGAAAGGAATCCACCAGATTAGATCGTGTGAGCGACAAGACGATCGTCGCGGGAGGCCAGGTTCCGCTCCAGATCAGCTGGAAGAGACCGATGGGCCCAAGCACTTTTCCTGTCAACCCAACCGCCGCCAGCAACCAGCCGCGCTCCGAAACACGCGCCACTTCGAAATAAATAATTCCGTAGAGTCCGACCACCATCCCCCGGCAAGCGAAAATTTGCGGATGGTTTTGCAGCGGCAGACCTGAATACCGAAACAGCCACTGCGGATCCCAAACTGAATAGAGACCCCAGGCGATGTTGTAAATCCCAGCCGCGCAAAAGACGAAGCGGTGGAATTTGCGTCGCGCAATTGTAACTCGGCGCTCGGAAGTGCGGATCATTGTCGCTCAATGGGCAGGGCGGCTCAGCTGAAGCTAGTCTAGAGAATTCTGATCAAGCTAGCGACAACCCCTTGGAGTGCGGCGACCTGT
>JBOGOP010000037.1:0-30132 GCA_050747225.1 Pyrinomonadaceae bacterium | reverse complement strand
GGTGAAGGTGGATATGATCCTAAAGCGCTGAAGGCGCGAAATGCGCTGGTTTAGCGAAAACACGAGCGTTCCGTCCGACGTCACTATCATTGCGCGCCTTCAGCGCTCGGGAAAGTCGCCGGCTCCCACCTGGGGCGTTGCCCCAGGCTTTCACATTCCGCGCCTTTGGCGCTGCGAACAACGAAGCGCACTAGCTAGCCCACCTGTGCCAACTCGGATAGAATCAGCGCCGAATAAACAGCAATCAGCAATCAGCAGTCAGCATTCAGCAATCGAGAGACTCATCGTGCGAGGGAGACTTATTTCACATGTCAGCAGAAAAAACGTCGCCGTCCGTTAATCCGGCGGGCATCATGCAGCTTGGTCTGGGATTCTGGGGATCGAAAACGCTCCTCAGCGCCATTGAACTTGGACTCTTTACTGAACTCGCCGAGAAGCCGCTCGGCGCAACGGAGCTGGCCACGCACCTGAAGCTTCATCCCCGCAGCGCCGTCGATTTCTTTGACGCCCTGGTGGCACTCGGTATGCTCGAACGGGAAAACGACCTCTATCGCAACACCCCGGAGACGGCGCTGTTCCTCGATAGAAACAAGCTTAGTTATTTAGGCGGGATGCTCGAGATGGCGAATGAACGCCTGTATCCGTTCTGGGGTTCGTTGACCGAAGGCCTGCGCAGCGGACTGCCGCAAAATGAAATGAAGACCGGCGGCGCGGGACTGTTTGAAAGCATCTACGGCAATCCTGAACGCCTGCGGCTCTTTCTCGGAGCGATGACCGGACTGAGCATGGGCGCCTCGCAAGCCATTGCACAAAAGTTTCCCTGGAAGAATTACCAGACAGTTGTCGACGTGGGCGGGGCTCAGGGAGGTTTGCTGGTTCAGGTTTGTCTGGCCCACCCCCACTTAAGCGGAACCAATTTCGACCTCGCTGTGGTCGGGACAATCTTTGAGGAGTATGTGGCGGCAAATGGGCTGAAGGAACGGCTGCGTTTTCAGATCGGAAATTTTTTCGAAGAGCCTATGCCGGCGGCAGACGTGATAACGATGGGGCACATCCTGCACGACTGGAATCTCGATGAGAAGCGCATGTTGCTCAACAAGGCGTATCAGGCACTGCCTGAAGGCGGTGCGTTGATCGTCTTCGAAGCGCTTATCGATGACGAACGGCGACAAAATGCTTTCGGACTCTTGATGAGTCTGAACATGCTGATCGAGACGCCCGGCGGCTTTGACTACACGGGTAAAGATTGCTGCGACTGGATGCGCGAAGCGGGTTTTCGCGACACCAGGGTCGAACATCTGACGGGACCGGATTCGATGGTTGTTGGCATCAAATAGCAAACAGCAGACTCGACAGGTCCGCCAATGCGATCGTCACTCGACGAGTCGTATTAACCAAATGTCCGGGTTCAACAAGGAGAACCAAAATGGCGTTAACAGATAGTTTGGCTGGCAGAAATCTGGGAATGGCATTACTCGGCTTATGGCTGATTCTTAGTGGACTCCTGCCATTGCTGGGCACGAGACTCTCTTCAACAGCCACGACCGGCTTAGCGGTGCTTGGAATCGTCGCTGGGATATTGATCCTGCTCAGGCGGTAAGCATTGCAGGGTTCCGTCCGGCACGGGGCGAAGCTTCATTCAATAGCAACTCCCGTCTTGAACCACCCAAACATCTAACGACGCTTTGCACAAGAAGTCGCTGGACCGACTCGGTCCAGAGACTTTTTGTGAAAAGCCAAGCTTGCGTTGCGCCCTGTATCGGTACGCGAGCGAACGATATGGAGCGCGTTTTCGCGAACGAAAGTAGTGTTTTCTCCGCCGATTGCTCTTTCCTTCCTAACAAAATTCTTGCGATAGAGTGACTAAATAGTGACGCCGTTTCTCCGCGGCATTCATTGAGCGGACTCTCACGCCTCAAGTGAAAAGGTTGTCCTGAAACAATCACAGTTAAACATTGTCGGGGCATGGTGATTGCGAAAAGTCTACCCCGGAAACAAAAGTCAACGAGTTACTGGGAGCGCGGGCGTCTCGCCCGCAAATGCGCGCGAAGCGCGATGAACAAGATGGATGGGTTTCAACGGTAAGAAGAGCGTAGGGCGCGGTGGCGGGCGAGTCGGGCACCCCAACGGATAGAAAAACATCCGTTGGGGACCCCACACGCCCGCGGTCCCAGTGAAGAGGTTGAATCGGTTCAGTCAGGCCGGTGAGCTTGCTGGTTTGATTAAGGGAGGTATTGGTAATCATGAATCAAATAAAACTTTGGCCGCACATGACTCTAGTGGCCATCCTGGTCGCGCTCGTCGCCGGCTTGGGTACGGCGTTCTATTTCAAACACGAGCAGACCGCGCAGGCTGAGGCGCTGCCAGACGCGGCGCGCATACAGCGCGTGGATGGTGAGGTTGCAATTAATGACGCAGCCTACATTCATGGTCAGGCTAATGACCAGACGAATACGCAGTGGGTGGCCGCGACGGCCAACCAGCCGTTCTCAGTCGGCGACCGTATCTACACGCGCGAGAATTCGCACGCGTCGCTGGCGTTTACTGGTCGCAATTTTGCGCGACTCTACCCCAACACCGAACTTGAAGTGTTGGACCTTTCCAACAATCGCACACAGCTGGCGATGCGCAATGGCTCGGCGATCTTCGACGTCGGGTATCTGGCTCCCGGCGAACTCTATGAGGTAGGAACGCCGTATGGCGCGGTCGACTTCATTGAGCCGGGACTCTACGACGTTGGGTTCGATAACAACGGCAATGTGCTTGTTTCTGCGCTCAGCGGTGTGGCTCAGGTTGTCGGGCTTGGAGGCTCGGGGCGCATTAGTAAAGGTGAATTCTTAACGCTGGCGGCCACGGCAGCGGCGCAGGTTGCGCTGGCGAGCCTGGACCACCGCGACGCGGGATATCTGGTTGACGATTATTATCGTTATCAATATCCAAATGTTTACGACGGTCGTTACAACGACTACGACGCCTATCTAAGCGATCCGTATTACTACGATCCTTACCGGCGTAGTGTCAGTTATCAGTATGCGTCGTACGACATTCCCGGTCTGTACGATCTTGATTACTACGGCGACTGGCAGGATGTCAGTGGCTACGGCTATGCCTGGCGGCCGCGCGTTGACGCGGGCTGGGTGCCGTATCAGCAGGGATACTGGATGAACGACTACCCGTATGGGCCAACCTGGGTTTCCAGCGAGTCGTGGGGCTATGCTCCATACCACTATGGACGTTGGATCAACTCCGGCGGTCAGTGGTTCTGGATTCCTGATGCCGTAAACACGACGCCGCTTTATTCACCGGCGCTGGTGGCGTTTATTCCCTTCAATGACTCGATCGGCTGGGTGCCGCTCGGTCCCGGCGATCCTTATGCGCCGCGCTATTACGACGCGAACTGGCAGCCGTATTACTTAACGCGCACGACTGTAATTACGACGCAGCTCGTCAACCTTCGTGTGCCTGAAGCAGTTACAGTGGTACCGCTGGATGCCTTCGGACGGCCGATCGACCGGCGCATCATTCGCCGAATTGATCAGCAACAACTGGCGCAGGTGAGACCGGTGCTCGATCCACTTACGCTGGGTCCGCTGCGTAATGCAGTGGTGCATTCAGCGTGGGGCCGGGGAAAGATAGATCTGCCGCCGGGAATTGCGAAGAAGCTTAACGATCCGGTGTTTGTTAGCAGAGCACCATCGCCACCGTTCGGTAGAGATTTGGCGAAGGCTCTACGGGTGGAACAGTTACCGGATAGAGTCAAAAACCAAAAGCTGAACGTGAGGGATGAGCGCCGAAACGCGTCAAATCAGGCTCGCGATCAGGTTCCTGGTCACGCGATTGCGCCGGCTGACGATGCCGCGCGTAAGGAGCAGATGACGAAGCTTGCGGCCGAAGCAGCGCGCGGAAATAGAGATGCGCGCCGGCAGATGCAGCAACTTCAACAGGAGCAGAAGAAGCAGGAAGTCGAGGCACAACGTTCTCAACGTGCTCAACGCCAGGCTCAACAACCGCAGGGTGCGCGAGTAGCAGAGCCGGCGCGACGACAACCGGAGCGGGAGATCATGCGGCCACAGGCACCACGCGCGCGGCCGGAACCGCGAAGAGCGGCGCCAGTGGCACCGCGTATTGAGCGTCCGCAGCCGCGCAGGCCTGAACGGATCCAACAGGAGCCGCGCAAGGCCGCGCCACAGCCGCAGCCCCAGCCGCGAATCCGGCCGGAGCGACCGCAGGTAGTTCAACCGCAGCCGCGGCCGCAACCGCGACAGCAGGCGCAACCGCGTCCACAGGCGCAGCCACGGCAGCAGGCGCAACCTGCAGCGAAGCGCGAGGCTAAGCAGCAGGAACAACCTGCAGCGCAGCCGCAAGGTCAGGGTAAAGGCAGAGGCAAGAAGCCTTAAAAGAAGTGAATCGTGAATAGTAAATCGTAAATAGATGTGCCCGCGTCGTTGAAGGCGCGGGCACTTTTTTAAGGTGGCTGATATCCGTTTTCGCTCCAGGGGAGCGAGATGTTTATAGCAACGGGCACAACCAAAAATACCTTCGCTCCTTTTGGAGCGAAATGTATTAAGAAATCGTAGAGTCCACGCATCAAAACGGGTAGTGTCCTGGTTTAGAAACAAAAGCACACGATCCACGAAAATACACTAAGTCACACGAACTCTTTTTCGTGCAATTTCGTGTTGTTCGTGGATCGCTTTTCTTTGCCTGACAAAATGAAAATCAAATTTAGGACTCCACTCCAAAACGACATTACGCTCTTACAAAGCGCGGACTAATTGGGGAAGGTCAAGTCTATAAACATCTCGCTCCTAATGGAGCGAAAACAAAGCTTAGCTTGGCGTATGGAATGCACTCCACTTTCAGGCTAATATCTCTCTAATACAAAGTGATGAGTAATGAGTACTGAGTACTGAGTGATGAGTGAACCCCAACCGGAATCTGTTGCCAAAAATGCCTTCGAATCTGTAAATGAATCGCAGGAGACGCGGCGTTTCGATTCCGGTCAGATTCGAGCCAGCATGCTTCGACCGGGGCTGGTGCTGCGCGAGCGTTACCGGCTTGATAGTGAAATCGGGCGCGGTGCGATGGGCATTGTGTATCGCGCGACTGACCTCGAGCTGCTGCGGCCCGTCGCGGTCAAGGTACTTGCGGAGAGGCTAAGCAGTAGCAGACCCACCCAGGAAGACGCTGCCGCAACCCGTGCGGCCGAGACGGTCCCATCAGGAGGAGACCCGTCGCCTGCGATCTCAGCTTCCGACCAGCGCAGCCGCTTCATGCGTGAAGCGCGCGCGGCCGCAGCTTTGAATCACCCGCACATCGTCGCCATTTACGACGTGGGCGAAGATCACGGCTTCCCTTTCTTTGTCATGGAACTGGTCGACGGTCCCAACCTGGGTCAGAAGCCGCCTCAAGACCTTCAGCAGATAATCGAGTTCGCCTGTCAGATCTGCGCCGCACTCGAACACGCGCACGCGAACAACATCGTGCATCGCGATCTCAAGCCTGCGAACGTGTTGCTGTCAGGCGTACCACCCTCGTCCGCAAAGCTTGCCGACCTTGGCCTGGCGTTGCCCGGGCGCGGCTCGCGCATTTCACACGCCGGCACGATCGTCGGCACCGCGGCTTATATGGCGCCGGAACAAGCGCTCGGCAAGACGCTTGACGGTCGCGCTGATCTCTACGCGCTAGGCGTGGTGCTCTACGAACTGACGACCGGCCGCGTCCCATTTCCCGGCAATGATCCACTGGCGACTATCTCGCAGCATTTGCACGCGCCGGTTGTACCGCCGCGGGTGTTGCGCCCGGATCTGCCACGCTCTATTGAAACCGCTATTCTCCGTCTGCTCGCAAAAGATCCGGCGCAACGTTTCTCAACCGCCGCCGAAACAGCCACGGCGCTGCGCGAAGCGCTTGGCGGCGCGCCGGAAGAGTTGGAAGGAGAGGGCGCCGGCGCGGTTGCGATGCTCGACGCGCTCGCGCGCGGCCGGCTGGTGGCTCGCGGAGTCGAGCTTGCAGAGGCGCGCGAACTTTGGCGACGCGCACAGGAAGGCCGTGGTCATTGTCTCTTGTTAAGCGGCGAGCCTGGCTCGGGTAAGACGCGGCTGGCGCGGGAAGTGATTGTGCAGGCAACTCTCGATGGCGCCGTTGTGCTCAGTGGCGCCTGTTATGAATACGAAGCGGCCACGCCCTACCTGCCTTTCGTCGAAGCCTTTCGCCGCTGGGTACGCGAGCAGAAAGACGATGAGAGACTGCGCGAGGCGATTGGCGAAAGCGCGTCGCAAATCGCCAAGCTGGCGCCGGAGATTGAAACGCGGTTAGGTCCTTTTCCCGTGCGTCACGAGTTGCCGGCACACGAAGAACGCTTGTTGTTCTTCGACGCGGTCACGCATGTCCTGGCGAAGTTGGCACAAAGGCAGAGCCTGCTCTTTTACCTCGACGATTTGCACTGGGCCGACAGCGGCACCCTTTGGTTGCTCGGTCATCTCGTGCGCCACTTGCGTGAAGAGCGAGTGCTGATCGCCGCCTCTTACCGCGACACGGAACTTGATCGCGCGCATCCGCTGGCCAAGGCGTTGGTGGATTGGAACCGCGAGCGGTATACGACGCGCATCGTGCTCAAACGTTTCAACGCCGCGGAAACGCGGGCGCAGATCGCGGCGCTGTTGGACGAAAACATCTCCGGTGAGTTTTCTGAGGCAGTCTATCGCGAAACGGAAGGCAACCCTTTCTTCGTCGAAGAAGTGATGAAGGCGCTGATCGAGCAGGGTGCTGTCAGACGCGAAAGCGGACGCTGGCAGCGTTGCGAACTTGCGGACCTGGTTATTCCACAGAGTGTAAAAGAGGCGATCGGAAATCGGTTGGATCGCGTGAGTGCGGAGTGTAACGAGATCCTGCGCGCGGCGGCGGTGCTCGGTAAGACCTTCACTATCGACGAATTGATGGCGGCAGCGAACGGGCACAGCGAGGACAAGCTCCTCGATGCGCTGGACGAAGCAGTCGGTTCGCAGTTGCTGGCGGCGAATGGCGACGAAGCGTTTGCCTTTACACACGACAAAATTCGCGAGGTGCTTTACGAAGAGCTCAATCCCATTCGCCGGCGGCGCTTGCATCTGCGCACCGCGGAGGGTCTCGAGCGCCATCGCGAAAAGGCGCCGGTTGCGGTTGAAACTCTGGCGCATCATTTCATTCACGCCGGCGAATACGAGCGCGGCTTGACGTACGCGAAACAAGCGGCCGCGGAGGCTGAGCGTATTTTTGCTTATGACGAAGCGCTTGCGGCTTACAGTCGTGCTCTGGAATGTGCCGAGTCGCTTGGCCTGAACGATGAAATACTTTTGCTGGAAGAGGCGATGGGAAAGACCACGCAGCTTGCCGGCGACAGTCTGCTTGCTACAGAGCACTTTGATCGGGCGCTCGCTTTGGCCCGCGAGCCTGGCGACCGCGCTCGCTTGCAGTTGCAGGCGGCGACTTCACTCGTTACCGTCGGCGATCAGCGTGGACTGGAATACGTTCGCGAGGCGCTCACAGTTTATGATCCCAAGAACAACCCAGGTGAAACAGCACGGGCGTTGGCCATAGAAGGGCGTTTCAATCATCTTGCCGGCCATAGCGAGGAAGCCATCCCGTTGCTGAAGAGGGCCGCGGAGTTGGTGACCGTTGTACTCGAGCAGGAAGCGTTAACCAGTTTCGCAGCCATGACAATTTCGGACGTCTACGCGTTTCTCGCCGGCGCCTATCAACACCTGGGACGGTTTGCAGACGGCAATGTATGGGCATGGCGGGCCGTGGAGTTTGGCAAAACGCATAACGTGCTATTGGCGCAGGCATTGGGTTATGAGTTCCTCGGTGAGAACACCGTCAACGCAGGTGATTACGAGAAAGCCCTGGAGTATGCCGCCTGCGAGCGCGAGATAGCGGCCCGGTTACACTCGCGCGAACGTCAGGGCTGGACCTATCTCGTCACTTCGCTTTCCTACGTTGCCGCCGGAAACCTAAAGTCGGCAGAACACGAGTTCAGGGAAGGAATAAAGTTGGCGGAGTCGATTGGCGAACAGCGGCTGGCATTGTTGTTGAAAGGAAATCTCGCGATTCTGTTGGCTGATACGGCGCGGATCGATGAGGCGTTCAAGACCGGCCGTGAGAACTACCAGAGTGCCGAAGCGCTTGGCTTGCTTTATTCGCGGACCGAAGGCCGGCGCTGCCTGGCGCACGTTTATTTCAGGCACGGTGAGCTCGAGGAAACGCTGCGGTTGTGTGACGAGATCCTGGAGATGTTGGGGCCGGAAAGATCGCGCATCAGCCGTTTGTGGCTGGGGCCGTTGCACATCGAGGCGCTCTTTCAGTCGGGCCGGCGCGAAGATGCGAGCCGGCGCCTGGAAGAATATGAAACGCTGGTGAGTGCATGCCAGACGCCGCGTTGTGAGCGCGAGATAGTAAGGTTGAAAAAACTGCTGGATGAAGCGGACAAGCGCCAACGGCGCGAAGTATGAAAGGTTCCAGCGCCAACGGCGCGAAGTGTGAAAGCCTGGGGCAACGCCCCAGGGCGGGAGCCAGTCGGTAGCGAGCGCTGAAAGCGCGCAATGTTTAGAACGGAACATTTCGCACCTTCAGTGCTTCAAAAACTTATCTCCCGCCACCCTGGGGCGTTGCCCCAGGCTGTTACATTTCGCGCCTTTGGCGCTGGAAATTCGTTTCAATCAACCACCTTAATTCTCACCTCGGTGCCATTCGTGCGAATCTCGGGGACGTACATCGCATGGCCAAGCACGGGCAGTGCGTGGAACGCGCCCGGACTCTCAGCGCGCATTTCGTAACTCAACTGCCAGACGCCTTCCGGAAGGTGATCGATGAACATCGCGACTTTGCGATCGCGCAGCTCCTGGTAAACCCAGCGGGTGCGGCCGGTGAAGTCGGTTGCCGAGGTGTAGTTCATTAGAGTTGAGCGACGGGCAGCTATGGAACCCTCCTTAACAGTCGGGCTACTGCCAAGAACTCCTGACTTGAGTTCCTTCACATACAGATTCTCGCCGCTGCGAAGTTGGACAGCTTCAAGGCCGCCCGGTTTAAGGTCTTCAAAGAGAAGATATTCGTAGTTGTTCTTCGCTTCGATAGTGATCACGGTTTCCACGCGTTCGCCGCTCTTCACAGTGTCGCCATCGTTCAGCGGCACACGTTCGGGAACAAAACCCTTGAGCAGGGTCGCGTGATTGACGAGTTTGAAATACTGACGGCGCACGAAGATTTCATTTCCGGCCGGAGTAATCGGTTCTTCGAGACTGAAGAACTTTGCCTGGGCGGAGAAATAGAGTGGGCCGGTGCCGCTGGTTCGCCTGATCGTAATCTCATTCGCGCCATCACGAATGAATTCGCGCGAGACTTCAAACTTACTGGGAGCGCTGAGCGCGTCCGCAGCAGTGATTTGTTTAGTCGCGAATGAGTTTCCGTTTACCAGCAACTCGTAACTCATCGCGGGTTGCAATTCACCACTCTTGCGGAGGTAGTCGTTCAGCGTCAGCACGACGATCGCGGTGTCGCGCGTGTTGCTCCATTGCGCGCCACGGCGGTTCTTCACCAGCCAGTTGGTGACCGGCTCGATGAGCTTATTCTGCGGATCGACTGCCAGCAGCGCGCGCAAAACAAACGAGGTTGCTTCGACACCGCCTTCCGACCAGCGCCAGTAAAGACCGTCTTCGCCCCAGTGTGCGGTTGCGAGTACAGATGGATCGGAACTCTGCGCTCCCTGTTGCACGATTGAGGTATCCGGCTTCGTGTCCATCTTCACGCCGTTTTCCAGGTTCTCAACCAGCGTCTTCGCTTTGTCGGTATAGCCAAAGTGATGCGCGGACAAGGCGAGCAGCGCGCGCGTGTAGGCGTTGAGCCGGTCGCGATTGGTGAAGAGGTTGTTGAAGGCCTTCGCCTGGAACTCAGTGGCCGGAACGGTCCCATTGTTAGCGGTGCGCGAGGATCCGGAGTAGACAGCCAGCGCGTGCAGCATCCAGGCCTGTTCGGCGTAGTTTGCTTCTTCTTCGACGAGTTCCTTGTCGAGATAACTCGCCGCGCGTGCGGCAACACTCGGCCTCACATCAATGCCGGCCTGGCGCGCGAGGATAAGACCCCAAAGCACGTAGGCAGTCATGTAGTGATCGCTGTCGCCCTCCTTCCACCAACCCCAGCCGCCGTCGTTGTGCTGGAAGTTGTAGAGACGGTCCAAACTTTCGCGCGTGATCCGGTCGAGCTCTTTGAGGTCACGTTGTCCCTTGGGATGGGTGGCGGCAGCGGTATCAGGTTCAATTCCGCCAAAGACTCGTTCCATCGCGGTCTCAGGTTTCATGCCGAGGTCGCGCAAAGTCTTCGCGGTGATTGCCGCCGGCAGGAAGCGACTCATCGTCTGTTCGGTGCAGCCGTAAGGGTAGTCGATGAGATAGGGCAGGGCGTCGAGCATGGTGGTGGCCATACTCGGTGCTATTTGGATCGAAAGTCCCGTGCTCTCAGGTCGACGTGCTTGAGGAATATCGAGCTTGATCGCGACACTGTCGCCGCGCATCTTGCCTGAGCGTGAGACAAACTTCTCTACACCGTGCTCGTAAACACGAAACGTCTTCTCCATCGCGTCTGAAAAACTGCCACCGCGTGCCTCAACTTTTAGTTTTACATCTCCTGATTCGGTGACGTTGAGGAGCCAGTCGACTCGTGCCTCAGCGCCCGGATTGATGTCGACGGGTTTTGGTCCAGCCCCCTCGAAAATGAATGCCATGCTTGTGCCCTCGGTCAACGAAGGCGTTACATGCATCACTTGGTCTGTATTGTTATTAATTATTGCGGAAACAGTGACCTGATCGCCGACAACAAAAAAGCGCGGCGCCTGAAGCCGCACGATGAGCGGTTGCTTAGTGCGCGTTGCTGCATTGCCGATACCGAATTGGTTTACAGCGGTAGCTACACGCGCGGTTGCCGACCAGGTTGTTAGTGAGTCGGGATATTTCACCTTTACTGTCGCGTTGCCGTTAGCGTCGGTTGTTAGATCCGGCAGCCAGAGGATGGTTGAACGAAAGTCGCTGCGCACCTGGACTGCCGGTTCCTGACCCGCTGGCGACGGAGCTGGTGATTGCAGAGTACCCGAGGGGCGCTCCGCCTCGGACTTGCTGGGGGCGGCACTAAGCCCCCTTCTCGCCACATTGGACGCCACCCTGTAACGCGCATCACCTTTATCCTTCGCCCCCGACATTTCTCCAGCTAGTGCGTCGATATCATAACGGCCGCCGCCCCCAGCGCCGCCAGCCGCTACTTCGTTAACCGCTTCATCGTCTTCGTTTCCGACTTCTTTGATGTCAATGAGTCGGCCCTTCGTGACTTCCACCAAACGTAAGTAGGACCTCTGATCGAAAGTGCTTTGTGTCTCAACCGAATGCGGTCGCTTGGTGCCGTAATAGAACTGGCGCGGATCCCCGGCGTAGTCCTGCTGGATATACTTGACTGACTCGTCGATCAAACCCAACGCTATCTCGGCAGCGACGGGTTTGCCGTTTGCGTCCCGGGCGGTGATTGAAAGTGTTCCTTCTTCACGCGGTTGATACTGCTCGCGATCGGATTTCACATCGACTGTCAGGAACTGCTGTACCGGCGGCACAACCACCTGCTTCATAGTCTCAAACAACTCCCCATCGCTCAGCATTGAAGCATGGAGATAGATGTTAGGTACGTGCTTTTCCTCAATCGGCAGCTCGATCAGCCTGGCAGTTCCAGTGACGTGAATGAGCTTGTAGCTGTCGAGATCTTCGGCTTCAACGCAGAAGAGCACGTAGCGGTCATTGGTAAACGTTGAGATCATCACCGGCGCGGTCTGGCCGGCGCGGAAGGTGTCTTTGTCAACAATGATCTCAACCCCATCGTGACGATAGCCCAGCTCACTGCTCGTGTTGGTAGCGACGAAGACATAGGTTTCAGCCTTAATCGGTGGCAGAAAGCGATCGCGCCTGGCAGAGCCTGGCAGAACCTGGCTGCTTTCCCAGGACACGCGATAATAACCTTCACGCTCGGGAGTGAATTCAAATTGCGCCGCGCCTTCTGCATCGGTCTTCACGGTCTGCGTCAGGATGTCGTCATGTTGGTAGCCGCGAAACTTTAGCCGCCAGCGCTTTTGCCTTTTAGTTACTGCCGGTGGAAACACTTCGCCCTTATTCTGCAAAAGGCGAAGCTCGGCGCCTTTTACTTCACGACCGTTTGGATCGAGCCACACTTCCCACCAATAGTCGCGCGTAACTTTCACGGTACCTTCGGTGGTTACCGGTTGCTCGTTCGCATCGAGCGCTTTGATATCAACGGTGACTTTGTCTTTCGGGCGATAGATGTTTTCCTGCGCGCGAGGATAGACGTAATAGCGCTGGCGGGTAACACGGACCGTGTCGCTCGAAATGATCTCCCGGCGAGACGAATCGGTGACGCGCGCCTCAATCCGATACTCGAAATCCTGATTGTAGTTTTCGCGCGGGGTATCGAAGGTCAGCACCGCCTTGCCGGTCGCGTCCGTCTTAATCGTATCGCGTTTGACGACAGAGCCCTGACCGCCGTAATAGCTGCCCATTCGCAGCTGTTCCATGTCGTCGTAATACCAGGCGTAATCGTGATGCGGATACCAGTAGTGATAGAAAGGATTTTGATAGACAACGACTTCAACCGAGGCGTTACTGACCGGCCCGCCAAAGTAGTAGTCGGCCTGAATGTTTACTTCTACCTTCTCGCCGAGACGGAAAGCTTTCTTCCTGCCGTTGTCTTCCGGAGTTTTCACTGCAACTTTGAACTCCGGAAGTTTGTACTCCTCCAGGCGAAACAGTTTGGCGCTGCCGATACCATTGTGACGGCCGTTGTCCCAGAACTGAACGTTGTATTCGCCGAGCGGCAATTGTTCGCCAAGCTCAAGCGAACCCCAGGCGCTGCCGAAACTATTGAGCGTTGCTTTGCCTTCGCTTACTTTGGTGCCGCGCGGATCATTGATCTGATATTCGACTACCTGGTTTGCGGGCGTGGAATAGACACCATTGCCAAAACGTCGCGCGATGAATTTCCACTGTACCGTTTCCTGCGGACGATAGGCAGGACGATCCGTGAAGGCGTAGATGCGCCAGGCATCGCCATCCTGGTTAACCCCACCTGCGTTGCCGGAAGCAAACGCCTGTCGATCGCTGGCGCCGCCGCTTGCAGCCGCGACATAGAGGTTCCGACTGTTTCTGTTGTTCAGCAGCTTAAACTGCGCCAGCCCGTCGCTGTTTGTCATTTGCGCCAACCGGCGCGAGCGCCACTTGTTGTTGTCGTAATAGCTTTCCCAAACGGTCACATTGGCGTTGGCTACTGGCGCACCCGTTACTGCATTCGAGAAAAATACCAATGCCTGCGTCGGCGTGGACTTCAAAACGACGGCGACGTCGGTGATCAAAACCAGGTCGCGCGCTAAAAGTGCACCGCTTCTCGCCTCCAGCAAATAGGCGCCCAACGGCAGCCTGCCGTCGATGCGGACCTCCTCGTTGTAGGGTTGGTGATCCCCTTTGCTATCAACCTGCTTTGACCAGGCCTTCACCGGCGCCCGGCCGGCGACCCGCGGTTTTTGGATCCAGGTTCCGACATCGCCTTCGCCTTCATCTTCTTCCTGGTTTTTGGTGAAGCGGACGTCGCGCGTCAGGTCAATTCTGTACAGCGCGAAATCAACACGTTTGACGTTGCGTGCGTCCAATTCGAACTGTAGCTCAGACTCAGGCAGAAAAATATTCGAGACAGCCACGCTGATAGAGGGCTCGGTGATCTGTTTGATCTGCTGCAGCGCCTCGTCGTAGTAGCGCGTTTCACCCTTGGCGAATTCTTTGGCTATACGACGGAATAGTTCCAGGGCCTTAACGAAATCGACCTTTTGTTGCCACTCGCCATTTTCCAGCTGGCGAATCGAGCCTGTTGCCTGCATCCATTGGGCATAATGAAAAAGCGCATCGTCGTACCAGTCGGATTGCTTCCCGGCTTTGAGCGCGGCTTCAAATTCCTCAGGCACGCGCTGCCGCATCTCCCAATCGCCGCCCGTGTAGCGCATGGTCATCGCGATTAGAAAGTGCAGGTGGGTTTGTTCGTTTTCAGATGCGCTGATCCGGAGCGCGTTTTCCAGCGTGTCGAGGGGAATGTAGTTGCCGTAGTAGGTGTAGAAGTAGGACGCATTTGGGCGAGCCGGCTCAGCGGCTTTGAAGACAATCTTGAGATAACGTTCGCGCGCTTGATTGATTTCCCGCTGGCCGGCCCACCAGTCAAGCGCCAGTTGATAGTGTGGCCACCCGCCGCCCCAATTTATCTGATTGCTTCGTGTCCAGAAAAAGTCACCGAGCGATTCGTGAGCTTCGGCCCACACCAGATCGCGTTCGTCATCTTTGTCGTTAACGCGGATCAGTTCTTCCAGTTGCTTCTGCGCCTGCTCAAATTTTGTATTGTCGGACGTTTGCGTCGCTGCCTGGTTGCGCCAGGAGGTATCGGCAAGACGGAAGTCGACCCAACGCGCTTCGGCGGGCGTCAGTTTTGTCTTGTCTACCTGGCCATAGACTTCATTGGCGCGAGCGTAGGAGCCGGCGGCATAAAATTGTTCTGCGTCAGACTTGAGTTTAGCGTAGTCAGCTTGCTGGGCGGTCGCCGGCAGAAAGTAAAGAAAGGCGAGCAGTGCGATAGAGATGATTGTTTTCATAATCGGGTGTCTTCGGTAAGTAATCGCGATTCAAGTTGGAAGTGCAACAGAACCAGGCTTAGAAGGCATAAGTAGCTGAGATGCGTTTTCGCTCCAGCGGAGCGAGATGTTTATAGCTTCAGGTTCCTAATTAGTACGCGCTCCGGAGGAGCGCAATGTTCGCCTGGTTTGCCTGGTGCAATGATTCCTTTCCTACATTTCGCTCCAAAGGAGCTAAGGTATTTTGTGGTCGTTCCGTTGCTATAAACATCTCGCTCCCCTGGAGCGAAAAACAGTTTCGAGCTGCACTCCAACTGAATTCGCAACTCTCAAAGTGCGCGAACGCTCAATTCGCGTGTGAGTTAACAACCTGCTTGACGGACCTTAGTAAGCAAACCCAGGCGATATAACGGCTCACGCCTGGGAAGTGCCCTGGTTCCGCTTAGATGAACGCCCGAATCGTAAAGGACTTGCGTGGGGATCGACTTACCAGTCTTCCCTGGCGATGTATTTGAGGACGGATTTGATTGAGGCGACGGCGTAGCTGCCGTCTGCTTTCTTGAAGGGAATGTGACGATAGCGGCCGAGGGACATTTTGTTGAGGGCCTCAGCCACCGAGTCTTTCTCGTGGAGAGTTTCCGGGTCTGGACTCATGATCTCTTTAACCGTTACTGTCGCCAGATCTCCCGCGCCGGACACTCTCTTGAGCACGTCGTGCTCGGTAAAAATACCGACGAGCTTGTCGCCATCGACAACCAGCGCGCAGCCGGAGTTTGAATTCTTCATGAGATGCGTCACGTCGAGAGCGGGTGTGTTTGGCGCCACGGAAATAATCTCGTCCTGATCGAGGCGACTTAGATTGTCTTCCATCACTGAACGCGCCAGGCCTTCGGCCGCGTCGGCACTGGGAATGTCCAGCTGTCGAAACGACGCCAGGCAATTCTCGCAACGGTCAATGCCGTCGATGTTTTCGTGACCGCAGGAAGGACAGTTCATATCGATTGCGGATTGCTGAATTCGGATTGCAGATTTCAGAATGGGACTTGGATTCGATCCCAGCTCGCCTTGAAGCAATTCTGCGGGAATCAGCAATCCGAATTCCGCATTCCGAAATCTATTCGACGACCCACGTGTCGCCGCTGTTGATTAGTTTTTCCAGACTTCCCGGACCCGACTTCGCGATGGCAGCATCAATCTGGTCAATCATCATCCCCTCGTAAGTTGGACGCTCAACGGCGCGGAAGATTCCCACCGGCTGTGGAAAGTCCGGCTGCTCCATGCGGGCCAGCATAAACGCGACTGAAGGATCCTTCAGATAAATATCGTGCACCAGCAGATCGTTTTCCGTGATCCCGTTTTCGCCGATGGTTACCACTTCCGGGTGGGCCCCATTCATGCGAATCCCACGGTTTCGGTCTTTGCCGAAGATCATCGGTTTGCCGTGCTCGAGATAAAGCACACGGTCGGTGCGCACGCTGCGTTCTGCGAATGAATCAAAGGCGTGGTCGTTAAAGATATTGCAGTTTTGATAGACCTCGATAAAAGAGATGCCTTTGTGCCGAGCCCCAGCTTCGACTACGCCGCCGAGATGTTTGACGTCGATATCGATTGAGCGGGCCACGAAGGTCGACTCGCTGGCGATGGCCAGTGAAAGTGGATTGATTGGATAGTCGACCGCACCTACCGGACTCGACTTTGTCTTCTTGCCAAACTCCGACGTCGGACTGTACTGGCCCTTGGTCAAACCATAGATCCGGTTGTTGAAGAGAATGTAATTGATGTCGAGGTTGCGACGAATGGCGTGCATGAAGTGATTGCCGCCGATAGATAGCGCATCGCCATCACCGGTGATCACCCACACGCTCAAACCCGGATTAGCACACTTTATGCCGGTGGCGACTGCGGGCGCGCGGCCATGAATCGAGTGAAAGCCGTAGGTGTTCATGTAGTAAGGAAAGCGAGACGAGCAGCCGATGCCGGAAACAAAAACAATCTTCTCGCGCGGAATGCCAAGCTCGGGCATCACCTTCTGCACGTTGTTGAGAATTGCGTAGTCGCCGCAGCCGGGACACCAGCGAACTTCCTGATCGGAAACAAAGTCAGCCTTCTTCTGTTGACCGGGAGGGGGCGCAATCTTGCCTGATGCGGCCGAGCCGACTTCGCTGTCGGCTGAGACTGCTTCGACTGTCGGCTTACCGTTGCCGTTACCGCCATTACCGTTTCCAGTTGAACTCATGAATGCTCCTTGAACCTGTTATCTATTCCGCAAATATTTCCGCGATTGCCAGTTGAAAACCAGGAACGACTTCACCACCATCAAGTGTGTCGTTCTCGGTAAGAATTGCGATATCTGTAAGTGATCTGTAGACCGTAACGTTTCGCAGTTTGGGGCTAACAACCCAAACGATTCGGGCGCCAAACTCCAGCCACTTCGCCACCTTACTTTCAACTTCGCGCACCGTATCCGATGGACTATTCACTTCTACTGCAAGATCGGGAGGCCCCGGCCAATAACCAGGTGCATTGCCAACCTCGTTAACTCTTTGTTTGCGAACGAAGGCAATATCCGGCGCAAGAACGGTGTCGGGATCAGAGGTTAGTTTAAAGCCCGTTTCAGCAGCGTATACCTCACCCAAGCGTTTCTCCTGCACGTATTGGGCAAGCGGTACGGTTAGGCGGACTATTATTCGCCCATGGTTATGACCGGCTGGCGACATCTTCTTTAGGTCTCCATTGACGAGTTCATAGCGAAGCTCGCCTCGTGGTAAAGCCAGAAGCTCATCAGCGGTCATGAGTTGTACTTCAGTGCTCATCGTCATCAATTTCCGTGGGCGAGGGTGCGCCCGAATCCGTTTGTCTGCTAGTCCTGCGGACTCTGCCTGATCGTCTCGTATAACTCCAAAAACTTTTCTCTGACGTAGGGATCTAGTTGCTCTGCAAACTCAGGCTGCAGCCCGCGAATCTTGATCAGTTCCTGCACGTCTGCCAAGTCCTTCAACCGGTGCGGCGCAGTCATGCCCGAAGCCAATTTCAACTCGATCAACTTTTCAAACGTCACGATCCGAATACCATTGATTTCGACTGAAGCCGTGGCTGGCTCAGGAATACTCACCGGCTTTGGCTTTCCATCACCCGGATATTCCCCCGTGGTCATTACCTCAATTGTGACTCCCTCGGTTGTCGAACGCAGTCTCTTCTTTGCGCCGGGAAAAGCAGGACGATAACCCAGACCGATCAACTCTCGATGAAACGCCTCTAATCCAGCCGGCGTAAGCACCAGATCGATGTCCTCAGTGAAGCGGGGATAACCATGTGCCAGCAGAGCGACTGCGCCGATGACCATGTAGTCGATGCCGTGTTCTTTCAGATCGCTGGTTATCTCGGCAAGAGTATTGTTAAGGCGGCCTTCTCCCATGAAATAACGGCGTCCTTCTGCATAGACTTCCTGCACCGAATGCGAGCCAAGGTTTGAATTAGAACTAGCTGCCATTTGACGATTGCGGGAGGGTGTGCCCGCGCTCCCACTTACAAATACTCCTCAACCTTGCGAACGATCTCGCGAATCTGGAACGGCCGGCCCTTCACTTTCGAAAAGGCAATCGCGTCAACCAGATACTTCGCGCGCACCATCGTGCAAAGCTGGCCAAGATTCATCTCCGGAATAATCACCGTCTCAAATCCGGCAAGCACCTCTCCAAGATTCTTCGGGAACGGATTCAGATACTTCAGATGCGCTGACGAAACGCTCTTGCCTTCGCTCTGAAGTTTCTCGACCGCCGTACTGATCGATCCATACGTCGATCCCCAGCCCAGCACCAACACCTTGCCGGTTGACTCGCCAAAGACTTCGATCAGCGGAATGTCATTCGCAGCGCGATCGACTTTCTCCTGTCGCAGCTTCACCATCAGATGGTGGTTCTCAGGATCGTAGTTAACGTTGCCGGTGATGTGTTGTTTCTCGATGCCGCCGATGCGATGCTCGAGTCCCGGCGTGCCGGGGATCGCATATGGTCGCGCCAGCGTTTCCGGATCGCGCGAATACGGCATGAAGCTCGACGGGTCGCCGGCGAAGTTGACATCAATCTTCGGCAGCTGATCGATTTCGGGAATTGCCCACGGTTCGGCGCCGTTTGCCAGGTAACCGTCCGATAAATAAAAGACCGGGCTCATGTATTTGATCGCGAGCCGAACCGCCTCTATCGCCATGTGGAAACAATCGGCGGGCGTTGCCGGCGCGATCACGATCGCCGGACATTCACCGTTTCTTCCCCAGACGGCTTGAAACAGATCGGCCTGCTCAGTCTTGGTCGGCAAACCCGTCGACGGCCCACCGCGCTGCACGTTAATGATCACCAGAGGCAGCTCAGTCATGACTGCGAGTCCGATAGCCTCCTGCTTGAGAGCCACGCCCGGACCGGAAGTTCCCGTTAGTCCAATCTGGCCGGCAAAGCTCGCGCCGATGGCGGAACAAACTGCGGCGATCTCATCTTCGGCCTGAAAAGTTTTCACCCCAAAACTCTTGTGACGCGCTAGCTCATGCAGAATGTCAGATGCCGGCGTGATCGGATACGACCCATAGAACAACGGGCGGCCGGCAAGTTGCGAGGCAGCGACGAATCCGAGCGCGGTCGCTTCATTCCCGGTTATCTTGCGGTATTTGCCGGGAGCGATTTTCGCTTTCTTGATTGTGTAGTGTGTAGTGAATAGTTCCGTGGTGTCGGCGAAGTTGTACCCAGTCTTCAGCGCAATTTCGTTAGCCTTGGCCAGCTCCGGGTTCTTGCCAAACTTGCTCGTGATCCAGGCGAGGGTATTTTCCATCGGCCGATCGTAGAGCCAGTAGAGCACGCCGAGTGCGAAGAAGTTTTTGCAGCGGTCGATCTCTTTGCGCGAAAGTTCGACGTTGCCTTTCAGCGCGTTCATGTTGAGCGTTGTGACCGGCAGCTTGTGTACGCGATAACCTGCCAGCGTTCCATCCTCGAGGGGATTTGAAGCGTAGTTCGCATACTTCAAATTCTCCGGCGTGAAGCCGTCGGTATTAATGATCAGCGTGCCGCCCTCTTCGAGGTCCGGCAGATTGACCTTTAACGCCGCCGGGTTCATGGCCACCAAAACACTTGGCTGATCGCCGGGGGTCTTGATGTCCTGGCTGGAGAAGTTCAACTGAAAGCCGCTGACGCCCGGCAAGCTGCCGGCGGGCGCGCGAATCTCGGCCGGGAAGTCGGGCAAGGTCGAGATGTCGTTACCGACAACCGCCGAGGTATTCGTAAACTGCGTTCCCGTTAACTGCATGCCGTCACCGGAGTCACCGGCAAAGCGTATGGTTACGGCTTCTACCTCTTCAAGATTCTTTTCCGCTTGTTCTACCGGGGGTTCGATAAGAGTGCTCATGATTGCGTCGAGAGTTCCTTTCGTAACAGATGTAAATCGTTAATCGTAAATCGTGAATAGAAAGACCCGGGTTCTTACTATTTACCATTTACGATTTACTATTCACTGCCTTTCAGCCGCCGTCCGTACTATCCATTACCTGATCAGGATTCGGCGGCAGGTTCATAGTGGTTTTCGGGTAGCTTTCAGCCAGATAGCTAATAACGTCAAAAACGGATATTGAGCCAACCAGTTTGCTGTTTTTCACCAGCGGAACATTCCGATAACCCTTGTCATTCATGATGTTCACGGCGTCGCCAATCGTTGCTTCCGGTGTTAAAGTCGCAACCACGGGCGACATCCAGTTGCTTACCGGCGCGTTCATGTCTGTCTCCTGTCCCACTATCTTAGTCAAAAGATCTCGTTCGGTAAAAATACCCACTACCGACCCATCTTCTGCGCAAACAATCGCACATCCGCCTTCGTCGCGGCGCATCGACTCGATTGCCTTGAAGAGCGGGGTAGAAGGCGCAATGCACACATAGTCGTCGGTCTGCATAGAGCTGACGGAATCCTCGCGGGCCTTTCGCGACGAGGCGGTTTTGCCGATTGCTACGGAAGGCGCTTCATTGGCGGTGGACTGTTCTCCTGGCATCGATTGTTGCTCCGGAAACCGACTGGAGTATTAGCGGAGACATATCTAGATCCAACATGAATTCTACCAGTAAAGCTGAGACGACTAAAGCGGTCAGTGTTAAAGGGAAAAAGGGTAACAGGGTAATAGGGGAAAAGGGCCCATTCCCCACTTGCCCCGTTACCCCCTTCCCCTTTTTATCTCTTCGCGTATAGCGCCTTGAGTTCTTCATCGTAAGGCGACATTTCAACCAGCTTGCTAATGATCCCGGGCAGGATATCGATGGTGTAATCGATTTCCGCTGCGGTGTTGTAACGGCCAAGAGAGAACCTGATAGAACCCTGCGCCGCGGTGTAGGGCACGTTCATAGCGCGCAAAGTCGGTGACGATTGTTTGGTAGTTGAATGACAAGCGGAACCGGTGGAGACGCAAACGCCGGCGTTGTCCAGATGAACCAGGATATTTTCGCCTTCGACATACTCGAAAGAAATGTTTGCCGTGTTAGGTAAACGTTTCGCGGGATCGGCGGTACCGTTCAACCGCGCATTCGGAATCTGATTCAGTATCGCCGTTTCCAATTTGTTACGCAGGCTTTCGATAGAATTATGGTCGTCGAAGGTTGCGGCCAATTCGCAGGCTGCGCCCAGTCCGACAATACCTGGCACCGCGGAGGTGCCCCCGCGCCGTCCGCTTTCCTGCGCGCCGCCAATAATGAATGGAGGCAGCTTAACGCCATCGCGAATGTAGAGTGCCCCGACGCCTTGCGGAGCGTGGAGCTTGTGACCGGATAACGCGAACAGATCTACGTCGAGGTCCTTCAGATTGATCGGAATCTTGCCGACCGCTTGCACGCCGTCAACGTGAAACACGGCATCGGAATTCTCCCGGACAATATTCCCAATACTCTCTATCGGAAAAAGCACACCGGTTTCGTTGTTTGCCATCATTACCGAAATAACGCCCGTGTCACGGCGCAGTGCCTGACGCAAATCGTCCAGGTTGAGTTCGCCGCTCTCGTTCACCTCAAGCCAGGTCACCTCGCAACCGATTTCCGCAAGATGCTCGCAAAGATTGCGCACCGCTTCGTGCTCGACGCGAGTGGTAATGATGTGACGCCTGGTCGGGTTCTGCTCGAGAAATCCGCCGATTGCCCAGTTGTCCGACTCTGAACCGCACGAGGTGAAAACAATTTCACCGGGGCTCGAGGCGCCAAGCAATTCGGCCACCTGCTCGCGAGCGCGTTCCACTGCCGCCTTCATTTGCCGGCCCAGCGAATGTGCTGAAGAAGGATTGCCATAGACTTCAGTGAGATAAGGTTGCATCGCTGCGAATACTTCAGGCGCGACGCGCGTGGTGGCGTTGTTATCGAGGTAGATCATAAGAAGTAAATAGTGAATCGTAAATCGTAAATAGTGAAGCGGTAAACTGTGAACCGTTAAGTTTCCAAGGCAACAACTTCTATTCACTATTTACCATTTACGATTTACTTCTCCCAGAATGTCTTCAATCAGAGGGTAACATGAACGGCAGCCGCCGCCCGCGGCACACGCCGCAGTGACTTCGGCAATTGTTCGTAAGCCGTTCTCCTGGATCTCACGTTCAATCGTTCGTTCGGAAACGCAGAAGCAGGTGCAGATCAATGCTTCATCGCCTTCCCATTCGTCGCGCGCCGAGTCGCTATAGTTGCGAATAGCCGAGACCAGGGCTTCACAAGCTAGCAGCACACACTCATTTCGTTCCCTCGGCAAGTTGCCAAATTTTTCTTCCAACTGATCCAATCGTTGCGCGATCGTAGCAGCTTCGCCGGTCGTCTTCCCGACTGCCTCGTCAATTAACAACGAGGCCGCAGCAACCAGCACACTGCAGCCCGCCGCCTTGAACTTCGCCTCCGTAATTCGTTGCGAGTCGTCGATGTGCAACGAAATGCGCAAAATGGCGCCACACTGAAACGATCCCGACCGGCCGATGAAGTTAGGCGCAGTTGCCTCTCCCACGTGCTGCGGATTGAAAAAGAGCTCAGAAACGACGTTTGAATTACTTTCCACGAGTTCATGATTCCAGACTTCCAGGGCGGCGACAAATGCAGAAACAACTCCTTGGAGAATCAACTCCTTGGAGTGCGCCGACCTGTCGGCGCTTTGGCCTAACTGTGGCCTGTCGCAACCTGCGATGGGTTGATTCGAGTTGAATCCGAAGCGAAGCTGTGGCGTCAAGCCGCCACCGGGCCAAAGCGGTGAAGCGGGGTCCCCGGCCGGGCAGCCCGGCTGGGGTGCTTGTCAGGTCACCGCACTCCAGGGAGTTGAGTTTTACCCATTGCTGTTCTGCAACGCGACAACTGCGCTGTTATCATGTAGCCAATCTATGTTCAATCAGTTTCGCCAGCGCAGCCTGGAGCTTGAGCACCTGGATAAAGGTGACTACACGGCCGAGGAATACGAAGGGTGCATCGTTGAACTTCAGCGCGTCAATCGCTGGTTGGGTGACGCCAGCGCGCTGCGAGATTCCCTGTTGGCTGAGATTGCAAAACTGAATTTGCAGAATTTTTCTGTGCTCGATGTAGGCGCGGGTTCGGGCGAGCTGTTGCGGGTTGTGGCCGAGTGGGCCCGAAAGAACGGTCGAAGAGCGCAGCTCACGGGAGTTGAACTAAACGCGCGGTCGGTACAGGCAATTGCCGAACGAGCGACTGCATTTCCTGAGATTACGGCTGTTCGTGGTGACGCTTTTCGGCTTCCCTTTGTAGATGACCAATTTGATTACGGGCTCTGCTCGCTCTTCACTCACCATTTTGAGAATGCGGAAGTGGTGAGCGTTCTCCGCGAGCTTAGACGGGTATCAACTCGGGGCATTTTCGTGATAGATCTTCACCGGCATCCAGTCGCTTACTTTTTTTACACAACGATCGGCCGCTTGTTTTTGCACAATCGCCTTCTTCGCGAGGATGGCGCGCTTTCTATCCTGCGAAGCTTTACTCCGGAAGAACTGTTAGAGCTGGCCCGGAGTGCCGGACTTGATAACCCACGGGTCAAACGTCATTTTCCGTATCGCGTTGTGCTTGAAGCTTGAGAGTAACGATCGCTCGTCGAGGCCCTTTCTTAAAATGACGAATGAAAAATGTCAAATGACAAATGGAAAATTTCTTTTTGTCTTTGTCCGCTAAGTAATACAACAAGCCGACAGACAGGAATGTCTGTCCTGCGGGGAACTGAGTGGTTTCTGCAAGCAGCTATGACGTAGCAATCGCCGGAGCTGGTCCGGCAGGCTCCAGTGCGGCAATACAGTTGGCGCTGTCAGGCGCGCGCGTGTTGCTCATTGAAGAAAAAAAGTTTCCGCGTCCAAAGCTCTGCGGCGAGTTTATCTCTCCGGAGTGTCTGACACATTTCAAACGACTTGGCGTTATGGATCAGATGAGCGCTGCGGGCGGCGCTTCGGTGTTGGAAACTGTTTTCTATTCGCGGCGGGGAAACAGCGTCGCAGTGCCGAGCGAATGGTTTATGCCCGGCGCACCAGCCCTCGGCTTAAGTCGTAGTGAAATGGATCAGCAACTTCTCCAGCGGGCGAAGAGCGTGGGCGTGGTGGTTTTGGAAGAAGCGCATGCGTCGCGACTAATCTGCGAACGCGAAGAGGTGCGCGGCATCCGCGTAAAGAGCGGCGCGGGAACGCAAGATTACGAAGCGCTCATAACGATAGACGCGACCGGCAGGACGCGCGCGTTGGCCCGTCACTTGGATCCGCCGCGGACCAATCAACGGAAACACTCCAATCCGTGGGTGGCGTTTAAAGCCCACCTGGAAAACGCTCGCCTGGCGCCTGGCGCTTGCGAAATCTATTTCTACAAGGGCGGGTACGGTGGGTTGAGCGCGGTTGAAGGTGGCGTCAGCAACCTCTGTTTTATCGTTGCGGCAAACGACGTCCGCCGCCATAACTCGGATCCGCAACTCGTGCTGCGCGAAGTAGTGATGAAGAATTCTCGCGCCGCATACACGCTGGCGGAAGCCACTACGAGTACGCCCTGGCTCAGTGTATCGCTGGAAAGCTTTGGTCGCCGGACGCTCGCTCCGGCTAAGGGATTACTGACCGTTGGTGACGCAGCGGCTTTTATTGATCCGTTCACGGGCAGCGGCATGTTGATGGCTTTGGAAAGCGGGCAGGTTGCCGCGGAAACAATTACGCGAAGTCTTGCCCGGCTCCGGCAAGGTAGCGGATTTGAATTATTAGCCGACAACTACCGTTCAGAATACCGGCGACGTTTCGCCAGCCGTCTGCGCGTCTCAGGCCTACTTCGGCGCGCGGCATTTTTCCCCAACCTGGCCGAATCGGCAATACTCCTCTCCGGCGCGAGCTCCGCATTGCGTCGGAAACTCGCACGGGCCACACGCCAGTCCAGCAGCCGTGAAGCGAGAGCGTCCAGCGTCTGATTTGCCCAATAGGTCATGGTTCAGTTTGTAATTTGTAAGGTCGACCTCTTGCAGAACGCGCGCGGTAGGGCCGGACGTTGAAGCCAACGTCGGACATAACGATTAGCGGAGCAAGCACCCAAAGTTGGTCCAGCTGAAATCCAGCCTCCGCGCTCGGTTCGGTATTGCCGTTTGATGTACCAAACTTACGAGCTACAGAAGGATATAAATGCTTGCCAGATCGGTGCTTTTGGAGTAAAAATGCGGAGCGTCTCTAATCGCCCGATAGTGTTCGGTTCTTACCTGGTCTGTCCGCGTCCCTAACCTAAGGAGAAACGATAATGTTTGCGCCCTCTACGCAGTGGCTTAACCCTTCGATTCGGTTAACAGTTCTTTTGCTGGTTACCGCAGTTTGTGGACTTCTCAGCTCTGGCGTCGCTCTTGGTCAAACGCAATCCAACGCCGCGGACTTGCAAGGCGTCGTCCGCGATCAAAGCGGAGCGGTGGTAAATGGCGCAACCGTGACGGCTCGAAATGCCGGCACGAATGTCAGCAAGACGACGACGACCAACGACGACGGCGGCTACCTGATCGTGAACCTCACGCCCGGCGACTATGAAGTCACTGTTGAGGCTCCAAACTTTAAGAAGGCTGTCTTGCCGGCTGTGGCTCTCACCGTCGGTCAGCGAGCAGACCTGGACATAGCTTTGGAAGTGGGACTGGTCAGCGAAGTGGTGACGATCTCGGGCGCGTCCGCTGAGTTGGTGGAAACATCCAAAACGGCCATAGCCACAACCGTAGACCTGCAACGGATTGAAAATCTTCCAATCAATGAAAGAAACTATCTGGCCTTCGCGCTGACCACCTCCACGGTCGGGCGCGACAATGGTCGCCCAATCGGACCGGCGCCTACCACCGGCCTGAACTTTGGTGGCCAGCGAGGGCGCTCGAATCTGGTCCAGGTTGACGGCGCGGACAATACGGACAATTCAGTCAACGCCTCGCGCTCGACTGTTTCGCAGGAAGCAGTTCAGGAATTTCAGGTAGTGACGAATTCGTTTGCGCCTGAGTTTGGACGTTCTTCCGGCGGCATCGTGAATGTGGTTACCAAGGGCGGCACCAACGATTTTCATGGAAACATTTTCGGCTTTATCAGGGACAAGAATTTTCAGGCGCGCAATCCGTTTGCGCCGATAGCGAAACCTGATTTCCGGCGAACGCAATACGGCGTGACCCTCGGTGGCCCGCTGGATCGGGATCGCACGTTTTTCTTCTTCGCTTTCGAACAGCGTCGTCGTGACGAATCGGGTTACTTCACCAGCAATGTGGCACAAGGCCTCGGCGGTTCAATAGCAATTCCAATTACCGGCCTCGGCACACAAACCTTCCGCAACCTAACACCAGCGCAGGTCAGCTATATCGGTAGCTTGCTGGGAACCGGCAACCCGGCTGCCATTGGCGCAGCCGTCAATTACGCTTATCTGGCATCGAGCGGAGGAACAACCGGACTTACCGGCACCAATCCACTTCTGAGTGCCGGCGGCGCAATTCCCGCGGGACAGACGATTGGTAGTCGCTTCCTGTTAACGGGCCAGCCTGTTCCAGTTGGCACAACCGGCACTAACGGATTGCCGATCGCATTCCGTCCGCTGAATGATCTGCAAAAGATATTTCCGATTGTTGAACGGACGACGTTCAATTCACTCCGCATTGATCACCTAATCACCAAGGACCATCAGTTCAGTATTCGCGGCGGTTACAACCCCAGTCGCATTACCGGAATTCAGGTGGAATCGCAGAACCAGTCACTGGGCCAGAACGATTTTTCTCGCACCGGCATTCAAAAGCTGCGCGACTTTTCGCTGGTCTCGAGTTTGACCTCCACGATTGGCGGGAACATGGTTAACGAGGCGCGCTTCAATTTTGGAGAACGTCGCGCGACCTTCACTTCGCAGAATAAGGAAGCCGTTGCTTTTAACGTTACCGGCACCGCCTTCATTGGTCGTGAACTATTTTCTCCGGTGATTCGCACTGAGACCCGATATGAATGGACCGACAATCTGAGTGTGGTTAAAGGCGATCACTCATTTAAGTTTGGCGGGGATTTCGCTTTCGTCAGAATTCCTTCAGCCGTCTTCGAACTGAATTTTGCCGGACTTTTCAACTTCGGCGAGTTTTCTGCTCGCACGCTGGCGCCGACACTGCCGACCGCGCCTAATGGACAAGCGCCGCCTAACTTTACTCCAGTACAGTCTTATGGATTGGGCATTCCCTCGGTGTACGTTCAGGGATTCGGCAATCCGGTCAGCAAAATAAGTAACCGGCCAATGGCTTTCTTTGCGCAGGATTCATGGAAGATCAAATCGAACCTGACCTTGAATTACGGCGTGCGTTACGACTATGAGTTAACTCAGGCTGTCCCACCAGAGCCGCAGTTTAGAGATCCGCTGTCTGGCATAACGCTTTCACAGGCAGATCTGTTGGCAGCGCAGGATGCGCTTAACGTGCAACAGGGCTTCCCGCGCGACAAAAACAATTGGGCGCCAAGATTGGCGGTTGCATGGGATCCGCAGAATAACGGCAAGACAGTGATTCGCGGCGCCTTCGGTCTCTTCTACGATCACCCGCTCTTAGCGATCGCCTTCAATTCCGATATTGCCGACGCAGCGCAGCAGCAACAGGCTACGCTGACATTCAACAATCCGGCGCCGACAACATTCCTTAATGCGGCGCAGATCTTCCAGGGCACGGTGATCGTCTGTAACTTCCCCGGCGCCATCCCGGGAGTTAATTGCACTCTGGGGGCAGCCTCGAGTGCTCAATACCAGTTTGGACGCCAGCGTTTCAATGATCAGACCTTCCCTGGCTTCGGAACGATTCTTCCCTTCACACTTTTCCCGGACAAAAAATTTGAGTACGCCTACGCCAATCAGGGTAATTTCTCGGTTGAGCGGCAACTCTCGAAAGACATGTCGCTGACCGCGAATTACATCTTTGTCGGCGCACATCACCTGCCGCACCCGCGCGACATTAATCTGATGCGCAATGATTTGCTGATCGAAAACTTCCGTCGCTTCTTTAGCGTGGCGCCGCCTGATCCGACTTCGGCGCAGTTCTTCTCGTTGCCGCAAGCTCCCTGTGCTCCTAGCGCCGCCTGTCCTTTGGGCTTTACCCCGATTATCCCTGGGATTTACGGCGTTAACGGAGCGGGTCAAACTATAATCTCGCCGATCGCCGCCAACTTCTTCCGGCCCAACGCGCCAAACTACTTCTTCGTGCAGGCTGTCACGGGCGGAGCAGTTACACCAGCAGTGCTTAATAGCATTTTGACTTCCACCAATTCCTTGCGTCGGCCTGGCGTGATCTCGCCGTTCGGCGACGTCAGCTCACAACTCTCCGAAGGCAACTCGACCTACCACGCATTGAACCTGGATTTGAAGCGCCGGTTCGCTAACAACTTCCAGTTTCTCGCGTCCCTAACGTGGGCCCACTCGATCGATGACTCTTCCGACTTGCAGACTTTGCTCAAGCCGCAGAATAACCTCGATTTGCGCGCCGATCGAGCTGACTCCCTTTTCGATCAGCGCCTTCGCTATGTCTTCAGCGCTATCGCCACTTCGCCCGGGGAGTGGCGCAGGTCAGACAACGGATTGCATCGCTTCCTGGCTGATTTCACCGTCGCTCCGATTCTGGAAGTCGGCACTGGTCGTCCGTTCAATATCATCACCGGCGTCGACACCAATGGCGATCAGCAAAGCTCCAACGATCGACCCAGCGTGACTTCAAATGGCACGCTCGTTCTACCGCCATTCTTCTCGAACGGCAGCCTCGGACGAAATATGGGAATCACCCACAAGTTTGCTTCGCTCGACCTCCGCGTCATGAGGGCCATTCGGTTCGGTGAGCGTTTCAAACTCGACCTGATCGCTGAAGGTTTCAATATGTTCAATCGCTTCAACGAAGCTTCGGCAACGCCGTTGTTCTCCGACGTTAATGCCTTCGCCCAGCGCGCCGGCAATGGTCGCTACTACAGCCGTCCAACAGCGTCGTATGACCCCAGACAGTTTCAGTTTGGCTTGAAACTAAACTTCTAAAAGTAGGACAGGCATTCCTGCCTGTCCCACAGTTTCCGGTTTGAAGTAGGACGGGCATTCCTGCCGGTCCTTCCTGATTGAATTTAGCAACCGAGATAATAGGGACACGCAGGAATGCCTGTCCTACTGAAAGCGATCGGTCAGCCGTGGCCGGTCGCTTTTCTTTTGGCTGGTTAGTTAGTAGTCTTTTCTCTCAAGAGGTGAAGTCGGCAAACTAAAGAGCCGCCCGCAGCATCGGAAACATGTCTTTCGGAAGCGCTCTATTTACCTCGGATTAAGCCTCTCCCCGAAAGAATACCTATGACTAATCGACTCTTTTACCGCCTACTTTCATTAAGTCTGTCCCTGACAGTTTTATGCGGAATTGTCTTAGCGCAATCGAGCCGGCCGCGCCGGGTTAGGCCGCAAACGCCGGCCAAGCCAGCGGAAGAACCGTTGCTCAGACCGGAGCCGAAGCCCAGTCCGACGGCGAAAAACAATTCAAACCGTCCACTCATTGACGTGCAGCCGGTCAAACCTGTCGTAAATACCGTAGGCGCCGGCGACACGACTCATGCTTATCAACTGCTGCAACAAAAACAGTTCGCAGCGGCAGCGTCGGAAGCCAGGGCGATCGCCGCCCAGTTTCCGAATGATTCCGAGGCCTGGAAGATCGCCGGCTTTGCGGAGTTGAGTCTCAAGCAGTATGGCCCGGCGATAGAGGATTTGCAGAGAGCGCGTGACCTGCAGGAAGTGTCTAAACGGCCGGATCCGAACACGGACGACGCGTTGGCGCAGGCTTACGTACTTTCTGAAAAATTCGATCGCGCTCTGCCTTTGCTTGTTGCCGCCACCTCGAGGCCCGGCGCTCAACCTGATCCGTCGCTGCTCTACTTTCGCGGCCTGGCCGAATACAAAACCGGCAAACCCGCGGATGCGGAGAAAACCTTCAATGCAGTGGTCAAGGCAAACCCGAAA
>JBOGOP010000036.1:0-30372 GCA_050747225.1 Pyrinomonadaceae bacterium | reverse complement strand
CAGTCCCCTTTTTGTGGTGGGCACCAGCTTTGATATCAGAAACTTCGACGCAGAGTTTTTTCGTTTGAAGGAGAAACTCGCCCGCTTTGGAGAAGTGATCTCGACTTCACCCGCCGTGGATGATGACCATCCAGACAAAATAAATTTCCGAATTCTCTACGCCGTCAATACCGATATGCAAACAGTCGAAGCGGCGGTCGGCGAGTTTGCTCCATTAGTTTTTCAGCAGATTGTCAGTGCCAGTAATGACGCCGCGGCCGTTGATCAGATCGTATCAACGTCACGCACTCCGGCTTCGCGTGCAACTCTTTCAAACTTCGTTCGCACCGACCTCGACAGATTGGATCGGCTCATTTCCTCGACCCACGCCCTCTTGCGGGCAACTTCGACGACCCTGGCGCTCGCCATGTCACAACTGCCGGTCCCAAGCGAAGAACTTCATAAACTGAACAAGCAGATTAGCAGTTCGTTCATCGGCCTCGAAGACGAACTCATTAATCTACGCCTGGTGACTCTCGGGCCAACATTAAACCGCGCCGTGCGTGCCGGCCGGGCGGCAGCGCGTTTGGACGCCAGGGAAATCGACTTCGAGACTAGCGGCGCCGACACCCGCTTAGACAGATTGCTGGTCGAGGCGATAGCGGATCCGTTGATTCACCTCGTACGCAACGCTGTAGACCACGGAATAGAAACTGTCGACGAGCGTACTCAAGCGGGCAAACCACAGCGCGGCACAGTCCGCATCGAAGCAATCAGCGAAGGCAGCCAATCACGATTGAGAGTCGTCGACGATGGCCGCGGTGTAGATCCACGGCTTATCTCGGCCGCGGCAAAAAGACTGGGACTCTTCACGAGCGATGAGCAACTGGACATGGAGCAAAGCCTGCGACTCATCTTCCGTCCGGGGTTCACGACGTTGGCCTCTGCATCGGATATTTCAGGTCGGGGGGTTGGCCTCGACGTGGTGGAAACTGCGGTAGAGCAAGTTGGCGGGGAGTTGCGTGTTTCGAGTAAGCCCGGCTACGGGACGACATTTGAAATTCGCCTGCCCGTTACTTTTGGACTGGTCGCAACCAATGTGATTGTCTCAGCGGGTAATCATTACTGCATACCCACCAGCCAAACTCTGGGAATTGACGCTATTGATCTTGTCGATGGAGCTTCCGGCGCGAATCAAATACCACAGGTTTCGATGCGCGATTTGCTGGGTCAACCAGAAGAGTCGGATGATTTGACCAGCCAACTACATCTGGTCACGTGCCAGTTCACTCACGAACAACCTGGCCGGGACAGTCAGGTGAAGTGTGTTGGCATCGTCGTTGATCAGGTCGAGGCGCCCCAGGAGGTGCTAGTGAGAAATCTCGGTCGCCATGCGGGACGCTGGTACGGTATTGCCGGCGCCACGGAACTCAGAGATGGAACGGTCGCGCTTGTGCTTGATCTTCCGCGACTGTTGGCATCTCCTCTGGCCGGTTCAAACAGGTCGGGTTGAGGGTGTAGTATTCTTACCGTGCGCCAGGCTGAATAATGATTCGCTCGTTCCGTCACAGAGGACTCCAAGAGTTTTTTGACACTGGAAGTAAGCGGCGTATCTCGCCAGATTTAGCAGGACGAATCGCCCGTCGCTTGGATGTGCTCGAGGCTGCGCAGCGTATAGCTGACATTGACGCTCATGGCTTCAAGCTTCATAGACTCAAAGGTGAACGCCAAGGTGAGTGGGCAATCTCAGTGAGCGGAAACTGGCGCATAACATTCAAGTTCTCTAATGGCGAAGCAGCCGACATTAACTTGGAAGACTATCATTAGGAGTGAGTATGGGAACTAAGGGCAAGAGGCGGCCAACGCATCCAGGCGAGTTGTTGCGGGAAGAGACACTTCCCGCTGCAGGCTTAACGCAATCTGAATTTGCCGAACGGCTGGGAGTTTCGCGCCGCGTTGTGAGCGATGTTCTTCACGAGCGGCGTCCTGTAAACCCGGACCTGGCGCATCGCCTCTCTCGCGTCTTCAATACCACTCCAGAGTTTTGGCTAAGACTTCAAGGGGCGGTGGATATCTGGGATACTCTACGAGCTAACCAGAAGAAATATGACCGCCTCAAGCCGCTTCGTGACAGAGCTGCGTGAAAACAGTTTACGGTCAGGGCACGTTTAGTAATTGCTTTGATTGCCGTACCTGATAGCGAGATAGGTAGGCGACAAGCTGAATACGAAAAGAAGAAACCGAAGGAAGAGAGGGCTGCATGAGTGCCGCGGAAGTTGGACTTCTGGTTGTCGTGCTGACCGTTGTTCAAAGCGCAATTGTCATTGCTCTCACTGCGTATATTCAGAGGTTAGTTGGTCATGAATTTGACAAGCGCATCGAAGTGTTTCGTTACGAGATTCGACTTCGAGAGCGTGCGGCGTTGATCGCTGAACTTATAGCGGAGTGGGACAGCCAATCGGATAATCGCAAACGCCTCAACCAACTCACGTTAGAAGCGAACCTCTGGTTGCCTGAATCACAAGCGCGCGACCTTAACCGTATTCTGCGGTTCGATCCTAAGGCCAAGTTTCCTAAAGAATTGGTTATTGATATTCGGCATCTACTCAGGGGCGAGCAAGACGATCTGAAGCCAGACGAGATTACCTATTTCCCGCCAAAAGAAACCTAATTTAGTACCCCTTGGTCAGCCAATTATGTTACTGCCTTAAATTGGGTAATGCCATATGTTTGCCGTCTCGTTAGTTAACCCAATCCATTTTCGGACGCATCGTGTGCCATTGCGTTGCACGCTCGTACGCCAACGCCACGCGCAGCGGCGCGCCTTCGTCGTAAAGTCCGCCGGTAAACATGATTGATTGCGGCAGGCCCTTGGGAAAGCCACACGGTACGCAGACGGCCGGATGACCGGTGAGATTTGTAATCAGCAGACTAAGACTGCCCGGCGCCGGCGAAACAAATACATCCCACTTCGACATCAACTCTTCCATCTCATGCATCAACAGCCGACGCGCTCGTTGCGCCCTGATGTATTCAACCGCCGGAATGAAGCGTGAGCTGCGAAACGTGTTTGGCCAATCGTTTTCGCTTTGGCCGGAAAGTTCATTGACTCGTCCATCGCGGGTGATGTCGTCGAATGCGGTTGCCGCTTCCGCAACCAAAATGATTCGCAGGGCCGCCACGGAAAACTTTGGCATTTCGATTGGCTGCAGGTTTGCTCCAGCGGATTTCAACGCATCGAGGGCTTGCTGGTAGATGGTTTTTCGTTCCGGATCCTGTTGCTGATCAAATTCTGTTTTCAAATAGCCAATTCGCATGTTTGCGAGCGGCCTGGCCGGCTCCCAGTTGAAAGGCATATTGCCCACGGTGAGATCTCGTCCGTCAGGGCCGTAGATTCCGTTGAGCGCAGCCGCGCAGTCTTCAACGCCACGGCAAATCGGTCCTATCTTGTCCATCGTCCAACTGAGTCCCATTGCGCCATAGCGACTGACACGTCCGTAGGTTGGCCGCAACCCGGCGACACCACAACGCGATGATGGTGAAATGATCGAGCCGAGTGTCTCGGTGCCGATTGAGAAACCTACGAGTCCCGCCGCAGTTGCCGACGCCGGGCCGGCTGACGATCCGCTCGAACCTGTCTTGTCTTCCTCAACCTGCCAGGGATTTCGCGTCATACCGGCGAACCAACGGCCGCCTTGCGCAAGCGCCCCCATCGAAAGCTTCGCCACCAGCACCGCACCCGCGTCGCGCAAGCGTTCGACGACTGTTGAGTCGTAGTTGATTACCTGATCGCGATAGGGTTCTGCGCCCCAGGTGGTGCGAATTCCTTTGGTTGCGAAGAGATCTTTGGCGCCCCAGGGAATGCCGTGCAACGGTCCGCGATATTTCCCGGCTTTGATTTCGCGTTCTGCGTCGCTCGCCTGTGAAAGCGCCAGATCTTCAGTCAGCGTCACGGTGCAGTTGAGCTTTGGTCCAAACTTTTTCAAGCGCGCGAGGTACATTTTGGTCAACTCAACCGGCAAAACTTTGCGCGTGCGAACTAACTCGGCCAGCTCGGTCAGCGGCGCAAAGGCAAGATCATCAAGTGAACCGAATTTCGGCGTCACGACTTTGCTTAACTTGAACCTGGTGGGTTTGGCGCCAGCACCCGCGCGTGGCTGCCCCACGCTGAATTTCCCGCCGGGGAGCGCCGGGTGAAACAGAGTCGCAGGCTCGGTATCGAGCGGAACGTCGATCTTCCTTAGTGCCTCGTAACGATCGAGGTTTGTGCTGACGTTCTGCAGGGCCATTGCCTCCTGAGCATCGCTGAGTTCAATTCCGATAAGCTTTTCGGCCTGACGCAACATGTCCTTCGTTACACGCAACGGTGCGGGCGTTGGTGTTGGTGAAGGCATCGGGGTTGGACTTGGAGAGGGGTTCTGGGCCAGGGCAGATGCGATGTTCAGGTGCGGTGTCGCCAGCGCCGCGGCACCCAGGACGGGAACAAGCTTCACGAAAGTGCGACGGTTTACGGTTTTGGCTTGAGTTGCGGTTGACGATTTTTCGACTTGCTTCTTTCTCGACTCGGATCTTTTCATCTTGTCTCCTGATCAGCCGCTCAACTCTTGGAGTGCGGTGACCTGTCACCGCTTTTGTCCGTCGCGACCTGTCGCGATCACGGTTAGGTTGAAGCTGCTTATTGACATGGGCGTCTAGCCGCCATGGCCAAAGCGGTGACAGGTCACCGCACTCCAAAGAGTTGTCGCTCCCTTAGCTGTTTCTGCCTTCTGCTTACTGCTTACTGCTTACGGTCTTTCACGGCTTCATCATTCCCTGATTACCGCTCGGTACCATCGCGCTGCCGTATTTCATCCTGATCAGTTTTGCCACGCCGTCGCTGTAAACAGTGAGAATGTAAAGGTTGTCATACTCCGTTTCCGGAATGATTGGTAACTGCGGACCACCCATGGCTGCGATTATTTCCGGAACGGTGTTGTTGTGTCCGGCGATGAATATCACCTGACCGGCGTTTCGCGCGCGAATCTGCTTCACCAGTTCTGCCGTCCCTTTCGCGTCGACCTTCGTCATCGCCAGCCCGAGTTTATCGGCGAGTGGTTTTACTGTTTGCTGCGTGCGCTTGTATTGCGTGGCGTAAATGGCCGCGATTCCCGAGTCGCTAAACATCCTTACCAACTCTTGCGCTCGCTCCTGGCCCGCCAAACTAAGATCGGGATCCTTATTTTCAGGAGGCACGATCAGCTTTTCGGCATGACGAACAAGGAGGAGAGTCGTCGGAGGTTCGTTAACTAGTCGAACGCCCGCCGGAAATGCAGTGGCACCGAGCATGAAGAGTACGAGGAGACTATGGACAGCTATCGGCGCGCGTTTGTTGAGATTCATTTCTTTCTTCCTGTGACGATTTTCTACTTACTGACGGGAGTGGCCGCCTAAGATAACACCTCGCGGGCGCCAAGTTGAAACGTTTCGATTGCCCTGACTGCCGGCGTCTGAAAAACTCGGATCTGCCGCGCCAAAGGCGCGAAATGTAATAGCCCAGGGCAGCGCCCTGGGTGGAGGATGTCACGTGAGCTGAGCGCTGAAGGCGCGGGATAACGACGGCAACTATAGAAATTCAATTATGCCTGTCTCGCATTATTTCCCGCCTTCAGCGCTTCGCAAAAGCACCGGCTCATACCTGGGCCGGTGGCCCAGGCTTTCACATTTCGCGCCCTTGGCGTTCCGAAAACCAGGTTTTCACGCATCTCCTACTGTAGCCAGATCTGACTTCCATTAACACGTCGTACGGTCTCCAAGGGCCGGATGCAAAGCACACTGGAAGGTGTTAATCTATCATCTAAAGTCATGCCAGCCGGTCTGTATCGCCTGTCGAGTTTCTACCTGAAAGAGGTGACGAGAGTTGGGTCAGCCAGTGAGAACCGATTTATCTGAAATCATCGCCGAAAATTTTGGCGCCAACGCCACGTATGTTGAAGGTCTGCTGAGCCGCTTTCGCAGCAATCCGGAATTGGTTGACGAATCGTGGCGAACCTACTTCGCCGAGTTGCTGGGTGGTGGCGGGTCGGGCCAGGCTGATGGCGCGAGCGCACGGCCTTTGGTTGAGCCAACTCCCGGGCGGCAGGCGGAAAACGGTGGGCGAGGCCCAACCTCGAGTACCGGCGTTGCTGAAGCTGCCGCTCCGGCAAAAACTGAAGCGCGGCCGATTGCGGCAGCGAAGCAATCTCAGGCCGCTCCAGCTGCGCAACCCGCGTCAACCGATCAAGTCGAAGCCATTCCGATTCGCGGTGTCGCGCTCAAGATTGTCGAGAACATGGAGGCCAGTCTTTCGGTTCCGACGGCTACTTCGCAGCGACGCATCCCGGTCAAACTGCTGGACGAGAACCGCCGGATTATCAACAAGTATCTCCAGGAAAACGATCGCGGCAAAGCGTCGTACACGCATCTGATCGCCTGGGCATTGCTGCGTGCGCTCGATGAGTTTCCCCAACTCAATGACGGCTTCGACATCGTGGACGGCAACCCAGTTAGACTGCACCGACCCGGCGTAAATCTGGGCGTCGCGATCGACGTAACGAAGAAAGACGGCACACGCACGTTGCTCGTCCCAAACATCAAGGGCGCTAGCAAGCTTCGCTTCTCGCAGTTTCTGACTGCCTACGACGACGTCGTCAAACGGGCGCGCGAAGGTAAACTTCAAATCGCCGACTTCCAGGGAACCACCATCTCACTAACAAACCCCGGCACAATCGGCACCGTTGCCTCCACACCCCGCTTGATGGCCGGGCAGTCGCTGATCATCGCCACCGGTGCGATCGAGTATCCGGCGGAGTATCAGGCGATGGCGCCCGAAACTTTATCACAACTTGGAATTAGCAAAGCGATCACGATAAGCAGCACTTACGATCATCGCATTGTCCAGGGCGCGGAGTCAGGCGCGTTTCTTGCCCGCGTGCATCAACTGCTCCTGGGCGAATCAAGGTTTTACGACGATGCCTTTGTCGATCTCGATATAGCTCATGTCCCTTTTCGCTGGAACGTCGACCGCAATCCGCGGCTTCTCGGGGGCGATCAAACCCGGCAACAGACGACCAAGGAAGCTCGCGTCATCGAGCTAATAAATGCTTATCGCGTGCGCGGCCACCTGATTGCCGACATCGATCCGTTGCACGCGATGCCGGTGCTGTACCATCCGGAACTTGATATCGAAACTTACGGACTTACTATTTGGGACCTCGACCGTGAATTCATCACCGACGGTTTGGCCGGCACTGACAGCGCAACGTTGCGCGAGATACTCGACATTCTGCAACGCGCTTATTGCGGCAAAATCGGAATCGAATACCGGCACATCCAGAGCAAGGAAGAGAAACTTTGGATCAGAGATCAAATACGGCGCGAGCTCGTCCAGCCTCAGCCGATTCCGGTCGAGATTAAGAAACAACTGCTGTGGAAACTTATCTCCGCGGAACAATTCGAACGGTTTCTGCACACAAAATATCTCGGTCAGAAACGATTTTCGCTTGAAGGCTGCGAGACGATCATCCCTTTGCTCGATCAACTGATCGAAGGCGGTGCAGTCCGTGGAGTTGAAGACATCACGATGGGTATGGCGCATCGTGGGCGCCTGAATGTGCTGGCAAATGTCATCGGGCATTTTTGCGAACGTATCTTCGCGTCATTCGAGGGCTCGGTTCATCCGTCGTTTCCCGCCGACGAAGGCGACGTGAAATACCACCAGGGCGCGGAGGGCGAACGGGAAGCGGCAAACGGCAAGAAAGTTAAGTTGGCGCTCTCGCCTAACCCCAGTCACCTCGAAGCTGTCGATCCGGTGGTCGAGGGAATGGTGCGCGCCAAACACGATGACCTCAATCACCGGCAAGGCATACCTCGGGAAGAAGTGATTGATCGCGCGCTGCCGGTGCTGCTTCACGGAGACGCAGCGTTTGCCGGACAGGGTATCGTGATGGAGACGCTCAATCTCGCCAAGCTGAAGGGCTACCGTACCGGCGGAACGATTCACATCATCATCAACAATCAGATCGGATTCACTACTTCGCCCGAAGCCGGACGGTCAACGATCTACTCGACTGACGTTGCCCGCATGACGCAGTTGCCGATCTTCCACATTAACGGCGACGACCCCGAAGCAGCTTATCGCGCGCTGCAGATCGCGCTCGATTACCGTCAGGAGTTTAATAAAGACGTCGTGCTGGACGTTGTTGGATTCAGAAAGCTCGGCCATAACGAGACTGACGAACCCAGCTACACCCAACCGCTGATGTACGCGCGCGTGAAAGCGCACACGGGCGTCCGCACAATCTATTCTCGACGGCTAATCAAAGAGGGCGTAATTACCGAAGGAGAGTTGGAGGAACTAATAGCCGAACGAGTTCGCCGCTACGAAGACGCGCTTGCTCGGGCCAAACAAGTGGCGCCCAAAAAAGAAGCGCCGGCCGAAATTGTCATTACTGAAGAGCTCGACGGCTCGGCCGTTGTTGAAACTCCGGTGGCTGCCGATGTGATCAAGACGATCGCTCACAAGATTGCCGTTGTTCCGGAAGCCTTCAATGTGAATCCCAAGATGGTGGGACAACTCGCGCGACGCGCCAAGATGGGTGCGGGCGAGTTGCCGATTGACTGGGCTTTTGCCGAGGCGGTTGCTTTTGGATCGCTCGTCCTGGAAGGTAGTAGTGTGCGTTTGAGCGGCCAGGATTCCGGTCGCGGCACTTTTAGTCAACGGCACGCTGTCTTGTACGACACGCAAACCGGCCGGTCATGGACGCCACTCTCCGAACTTCGATCCCCGTCGGCCCCGGCCGCGCGTTTTGAAGTCTTTGACAGTTCGCTTTCTGAAGAAGGCGTTTTGGGTTTCGAGTATGGCTACACGGTCGTTGCTCGCGAGGCGTTGGTGTTGTGGGAGGCCCAGTTTGGCGACTTCGTAAATGGAGCCCAGACCATCATCGATCAATACATCGCTGCCTCGGAAGACAAGTGGCGCCAGACGTCGCGCCTGACGTTGCTTCTGCCACACGGCTATGAAGGCCAGGGGCCGGAGCATTCGAGTGCACGCCTTGAGCGTTTCCTGCAACTCTGCGCCGAAAACAATCTGCAGGTTTGTTATCCAACTACGCCGGCGCAGTATTTTCATTTATTGCGAAGACAGGTAAGACCGGGCATGGAACGGCCGCTCGTCGTGATTACGCCGAAGAGTCTGTTGCGTCTTCCGGCAGCCGCATCGGCGCTCGACGACTTCACGGCTGGCGGTTTTCTACCCGTGATTGACGACCGTGAAATTGGAGATGCGCAGGCAGTTGAACGCGTCGTTCTTTGCAGCGGCAAGGTGTATTACGATCTGGCTGAGGGGCGCAAGAAGGCGGGCGGCGGGAATGTTGCCATAATCCGGATGGAACAGTTTTACCCCTTCCCGGCGCTGCGGCTGCGCGAAGTGCTGGCTAAGTATCCGGCCGCCAAACAACTTGTCTGGGCACAGGAAGAGCCGAAGAACATGGGCGGTTGGACTTTTGTTGAGCAGCGACTGGAAAACCTTTTGCCTGCTTGCCAACGCGCAATCTACGTCGGCCGCGTTGCCTCGGCGAGTCCGGCAACGGGATCTTATGCGATTCATCAGGCAGAGCAGGCGCAGCTGGTCTCGGAAGCCTTGGCAATAACTTCATAGATAATCTCGCAGACGATAGGAATGAAAGCCGACGCAAAAGGCGCGTGATTCGCGACCTGGCTCCTTAGGAGCCAAATGTATATAGCTGGCGAGTCCGATTTGCCGCTCTGATAGAAAGCGATAGGGAATATATCGCTCCTCCGGAGCTGGGCGAAAGTTTAGAGGACTGTGGCTATAAACATTTCGCCTCTCCGAGGCGAGGAACTCCGCAGTTCAATTTACCAAATGAAAATCACATCATTTAGAACCTTTAGCCTGGTTTCCGCCATAGTCCTCTTCTCAGCTCTCGGCTTGACCGGCGCGCGTTCGATCTCGCCGGCTTCATTCTCCGAACAGCTTCGCCGGCCGGAAGAAAAACATCTCAAAAACATCAAGCAGTTTTCTTTCGCCGGCGAGAACGCAGAAGCCTACTTTTCGGCTGACGGCAAGCAACTGATATTTCAATCAAAGCGCGATGGACGAGAATGCGATCAGATCTACACGATGGACGTTGACGGCCAGAATGTGCGCATGATCTCAAATGGCGATGGCCGCACCACCTGCTCTTACTTCTTCCCGAATGCGCGTCGCGTGCTTTACTCCTCGACACACCTTGGTGGAAAGCAGTGTCCACCGACTCCGGATTTTTCACAGGGTTACGTCTGGGCTGTATATTCGTCTTTCGACATCTTTACCGCGCGGCCTGACGGTTCCGACCTGAAGCGGTTGACCAAAACGCCAGGCTACGACGCCGAGACAACAATCTCCCGCGATGGCAAACTCGTGTTCACATCAATGCGCGATGGCGACCTGGATATCTACACAATGGATGCCAACGGCAAACACGTTCGCCGCCTGACGAATGAACTCGGGTACGACGGCGGTCCCTTCTGGTCTTACGACGGCAAACAGATCGTCTATCGTGCCAATCATCCGCAGACGGAAAAACAAAAGTCAGACTATGTTGCGCTGCTCAAGCAGAATTTGATACGTCCAACAACTCTGGAGATATGGGTGATGAACGCGGATGGTTCCAATAAGCGTCAGGTGACGAGCAACGGCAAGGCCAACTTCGCTCCTTACTTTTTCCCCGACGGCAAACGAGTTTTATTCGCCTCAAACATGGACGATCCCCGGGGCCGCAACTTCGACATATACAAAATTAACCTGGACGGTAGCGGCCTCGAGCGCATCACATATAATGACACGTTTGATGGGTTCCCGATGTTTTCGCCCGACGGGAAGAAGCTGGTCTTTGCGTCCAACCGCAACGCGAAGACTCAAGGCGACACCAATGTGTTCGTCGCCGATTGGGTTGAGTAAGAATGCAACCAAAGCCGGACGTTGGTTTGGAATTTTGCGAGTTCTAGTTTGAAGAATAAGAGCGAACGATCCACTAAATCACACTAAGTAACACTAACCCTTTTTCGTGATTTTTCGTGTTACTTCGTGGATAGTTCTTATCGGCTGTTCAGTACGCGGTTACTAAGGAAATTCTATGAAATACAAATCACTACAACAACTCTCCGCTGTTCTGGCGCTGGTGGCCGTGATTTCCCTTGCTGCTGTTGGTCAACGGACTTCAGCGGAACGCGGCCCCGATGTCGAGCGTCTGCGCGCGCACATCGAGTATCTGGCTTCAGACAAACTCGAGGGACGCCGGACGGGTAGCCCTGGCGCTAAGCTTGCCGCCGAATACATCGCGCGTGAGTTTTCGCGCTACGGCTTGCGACGGAGCATCGGCTACGACACCGCCGGCATGTCGATTCTTGAAGCGGATTCTCCCAATCGTTATCTGCAGAAGTTTCCTTACGTCGCGAGCGTTGAGTTGGGCGAGAACAATTTGTTCTACGTGAACCCGGGACGGGCGGACGATATCGCGCAATACAGAGTTGGGGAAGACTGGATGCCGCTCGGTTTTTCGTCAAACGGCTCAATCAAGAGTGCGGAAATGGTTTTTGCCGGTTACGGCATCTCGTCAGCCGAACTCAAATACGACGATTACGCATTTTCGTCAGCAAAGGATCGCGTGGCGATTGCTTTCGCCGGGACGCCCGACGGTGATAATCCACATGGCCAGTTTGCTCGCGCAGGCGAAATCCGTTTCAAGGCTGCTGCTGCCCGCGCCGCCGGCGCTCGCGCGTTGCTGATCATCGCCGGCGAAGAGAAGTTGAAAGATGAGCGTCTGTCTCGTCTTTCGTATGACAATTCTGGAGAGGCGGGAATTCCGGTATTGGTAATTTCAAGACCGCTGGCGCAAAAGCTGCTCGCCGTGGGCACCCTATCAGAGTATCAGGCAGCAGCCGATGCGAGCGTCGCAAACAATACTGGGTTAAGGGCTACGATGGGGACTTTGTTAAGGGCTCCGATGCGCCTGCGGAAGCTGGACCTCTCAACCGAGGTTACTCGTCGCCTGTCCCCTTCCGCCAACGTCGTTGGCATTCTTGACGGCTCTGATCCAACGCTCAAAAACGAAGTCATCGTAATTGGCGCGCACTACGATCATCTCGGTCGCGGTGGCGAAGGAAGTCTCGCGCCACGCGAGGGTGAAATACATCACGGCGCCGACGATAACGCTTCAGGCGTCGCCGGCATGCTCGAACTGGCGCGTCTGTTTGCCTCACAAACACTCAGGCCGCGACGCACGATCGTCTTCATGGCTTTCAGCGGTGAAGAAGAAGGGCTGTTGGGATCGAATTACTATGTCAACCATCCAATTGTGCCGCTCGCGAATACAGTGACCATGATCAATATGGATATGATTGGTCGCATGAAAGACAACAAACTCATCGTCGGCGGCGTGGGAACGGCGCCCGAGTGGCGCCAGGTCATGGCCGCCGCCAATGCACCCGAGAGATTGAGAGTGGCCGTTGCACCGGCGTCGCCTGCCGAAATGCCCAGGCCCATAAGCGCTGGGAGACGGTCGGAAATTCCTATCGTAACCGGCAGCAATGGCACGCCTGTGGTCAGCCTTTCGTTCGAGAAACCATTTGACCTGACGCTCAACGAAGACGGCTTCGGCCCCAGCGATCATTCGTCTTTTTACGCCAAGCAGGTTCCGGTGCTCTTTTTCTGGACGGGCACGCATGACGACTATCACAAACCTTCCGACACTGCCGACAAGATCAACTATGCAGACGAGGCGCGCATACTCGGCCTCGTCACACGCGTCATCTACGATATCGACACCAACGACAAGCGTCCGGTGTATGCAGTCGCGAAAAGCGAATCGACTGGTCGCGCCAGTGGCTTTCGAGTTTACCTCGGCACGATTCCGAATTACGCGGACTCAAATGATGGATTGCTGCTTGACGGTGTGCGCGATGATTCGCCGGCTGCCAAAGCCGGAATCAAAGCCGGCGACAAGATTGTGAGGCTTGCCGGCCGCGACGTTCGTAACGTTTATGATTACACGTATGCCCTCGGAGAAATGAGGGCGGGGCAGGAATATGAAGTTGAACTAATGCGTGGCGGGGAGCGGATCAAAGTCGTAATCACGCCGGCAGCCAGAAAATAAAGACCAGTGATGAGTACTGAGTGATGAGTGATGAGTAGTTTGAGCATATGAGCATCGTGCTCATCACTCATTACTCATCACTCATCACTCGCTTTTACCAGCGCGGCTCGCGTTCGTAGCCACCGCGATCGCCACGATCATCGCCGCCGCCATAGCCGCCGCGGTCACGTCCGCCGCCGTAACCACCGCCGCGTCCGCCGCGCTCAGCTCTTGGCTTCGCTTCGTTTACCGTCAGATTCCGACCGCCAAAATCTTTGCCATTAAACTGCTCAATAGCCGCTGCGGCCTCTTCCGCAGTTCCCATTTCCACAAAAGCAAAACCGCGTGAGCGGCCGGTGTCGCGATCTTCAATCACCGAAGCTGACTCTACTGTACCTACCGCCGCGAAGGCATCGCGCAGTTCATCGCTCGTCGTGCGAAACGAGAGGTTTCCCACATAAAGTTTCGTACCCATCTTTTTCTATCCTTTGAATCGTGTGAAGCGCGGGCGGGAATAAATCGCAAGACTCAAGCGGGGGGACTACTTGACCTCTTCAGGCGAAACGCGACGAGCCCGGTGCTCTAAACTGCGAGAGCGGCTTCCAACCAGTTAACAATTGCCTAACTCTCTCCCCAGCCGAACGCGGGTCGCTTCACGATCACGGACAGGACAAGCGCGGTCAACCATTGATGCGCGAGAGCAGGAACTTTGACGAGGATAAGTATGCCCCAGCCCGCGTTTGGAGTTCAAGTATTTCTGACTCTTTGGAGTGCGGTGATCTGTCACCGCTTTGGCCTTGGGCGGCTTGACGCCCTAGCTTGTGGTAGCTTCAGCCAATCGGTGGCCGCGACAAGTCGCGACCGGCGAAAGCGGTGACAGATCACCGCACTCCAAAGAGTTGCCGTCGCCCTAAGGAGATGGATTACCTGTTTGCTTGTGTTCAGGCCGTTGGAATATATTGCTTCCCCTAAAGTTCAATTAATTCGCGAAAGGTCCTTTTCCCATATGTCCAAGTCTGTTCCCATTACCGTTGCGCATGGCGACGGCATCGGGCCTGAAATCATGGCCGCTACCCTGCATATTCTCAAGGAAGCCGGTGCGAACCTTGAGATAGAAACAATAGACATCGGCGAAAAGGTATACCTTGCCGGGAATACGGCTGGTATCGAGCCCAGTTCGTGGGATTCTCTGCGCCGCACCAAAGTTTTTCTTAAGGCCCCGATCACCACGCCACAGGGTGGCGGCTTCAAGAGTCTGAATGTCACCGTGCGCAAGACGCTCGGTCTTTTTGCGAATGTTCGCCCGTGCGTTTCCTACCACCCTTTCGTTGATACCAAGCACCCGGCAATGGACATAGTGATTGTTCGTGAAAACGAAGAGGATCTCTACGCCGGCATTGAGCACCGCCAAACCGAACAAGTGATGCAATGCCTGAAACTAATTTCCCGGCCGGGATCTGAAAAAATTGTGCGTCACGCTTTTGAATACGCTGTCCGTAACAATCGCAAGAAGGTCACCTGCTTCACCAAAGACAACATCATGAAGCTGACTGACGGCCTTTTTCACAAAGTGTTTGATGAGATTGCGGCGGAGTATCCGGGCATTGAAAACGAGCATTGGATCGTAGACATCGGCGCCGCGAAAATGGCGGACACGCCGGAAGTTTTTGACGTGATCGTCATGCCAAACTTGTACGGCGACGTATTGTCTGACGTGGCGGCGCAGATTGCCGGCTCCGTCGGCCTCGCGGGTTCAGCAAACTTCGGCGAGCACGTGTCGATGTTTGAAGCTATTCATGGCTCGGCGCCGCGCCGCGCCGGGCAAAACCTGGCGAACCCATCGGGGCTGCTGTTGGGCGCCGTAATGATGCTCGTGCATATTGGCGAAACCGCAGTCGCGGAACGCGTCCACAATGCCTGGCTCCGCACCATTGAGGATGGAATTCACACCTACGACATTTATGAAGAGGGCAAGAGTAAAGAGAAAGTCGGCACTAAAGAATTCGCCAACGCGGTTGCCCAGCGTGTAGGACAAACGCCGCAGACTCTGAAAGTTGTTAAATACAAGTCCGTCGAAGAAGTAGCGCCGGCAACGAAGGCGGCCGCGCAGGTACAAAGACGAGCGAAGAAGGACCTCGTCGGCGTCGACGTTTTCCTGGACTGGACCAGGGGCACTGCCAATGAACTCGGCGACGCGATAAGCAAACTCAACGGTGACGGCACGAAGCTCGAAATGATGAGTAATCGCGGCGTAAAGGTCTGGCCCGGCGGTCACGCTGAAACTTTTTGCTCTGATCACTGGCGCTGCCGCTTCCTGTCTGACACCGATGGGAGCGGCGTATCTCATCCGCAAATAATCTCGCTCCTAAAGCGTTTCGCGGATGCCGGATTCGATTTCATCAAGACTGAAAATCTCTATAACTTTGATGGCGAGCGCGGCTATTCACTCGACCAGGGAGCGTGAGAATTTCGGAATTCGGATTGCGGATTGCGAATTTGCGAGTGACTAAAGTCGTAATTTTTCTATAAGGAATACCAAGCGATGGCCAAAAAGGCAGGCAGCTCCAAAACTCAAAAGGGTTCTAAAATTCGCAATCCGAAATCCGAAATCCGAAATTCCTCACTGGTTGCAGTTCTCATGGGCAGCAAATCTGACTGGGACACGATGCGCCATGCCGACGAGACACTGACCGAGTTTGGCGTGGCGCACGAGTGTCACGTCATGTCGGCTCACCGGTCGCCGCAGCTGGCCTCGGAGTTTTCCTCAACCGCGGCAGCTCGTGGCCTTGAAGTCATCATTGCCGCTGCCGGCGGGGCGGCCCACCTTGCAGGCGTCATGGCAGCTCATACGGTCCTGCCGGTGCTGGGTGTACCCATGAAAAGCGATGCCCTAAATGGCATAGATTCGCTACTGGCGACCGTCCAGATGCCCGCTGGCATTCCCGTCGGCACCCTGGCCATCGGTAAGCCTGGCGCGATCAATGCCGCACTCTTCGCCATTGCTATCCTCGCCAACAGCCGCCCGGAACTCCGCGCAAAGCTCGAAGAATTTCGGCAAAGTCAGGAACAAAAAATTCGCGCAGTGACCCTTCCTTGACCCGGACCAGTTCTTTCTTGAAATATCACAGCCTTTAGCGCAGAATGCGCCCAACGAATCCCACAGTGGAAGGCGGCCTTAAGCCCCGGGACTTCCGCTGTTTTTCACGAGCTCCTATCTCGCTTGGAAGCCCAGAGCATGATCGGCGAAACCATCTCCCAGTATCGGATCATTGACCAGCTTGGTGAGGGCGGCATGGGAGTGGTCTACCTGGCTGAAGACACTACGCTGGGCCGGCGCGTGGCGATGAAGTTTCTTTCCAGCACCACAAAAGAATATCGCGCCAGGTTTTTGCGGGAAGCGCGGGCCGTTTCTGCGTTAAGTCATCCGAACATTGCTACAGTTTTCAATTACGGTGAAACAGATGAAGGCCAGCCTTACATCGTGATGGAGCTGATCGAGGGTGAGCCTCTAAACGAAAAGCTGCGCGAGGGATCGTTGCCCTTGCCGGAAGCTGTAAGGATTGTGTCTTACATCGCCGAAGCACTCGGTGAAGCTCATCGGAAGGGCGTGGTGCACCGCGACGTAAAGCCTTCCAATGTGATCGTAACCGGGCGCGGGCAGGTTAAGGTGCTTGATTTTGGTCTGGTCAAGCAGATCTCCGAGCAGAGTACCCTGGGCGCCGGTCCTGAACAGAAGACCTTGCCTTCAACTCGAACCCGCAGTGACGTAATTGTCGGCACACCTCTATATCTCTCCCCCGAGCAGGCGACTGGGAAGACTATCGACGGGCGAAGCGATCTGTTTGCTCTCGGCGCCGTGCTTTACGAGTGCATCACCGGCCAGTCGGCCTTCGGCGGCGGCAGTGTGATCGAAATCGGCGCCCAGGTGATTCATGTCACACCGACCAAACCTTCAGTACTCAACGATCACATTCCGCCTGAGCTGGATCGCATTACGATGAAGGCGATCGAGAAAAAGGTGGACGCTCGTTACCAATCAGCAGATGCCTTGATCGAAGATCTGCAACGCGTTCTTCCCACGCTCCCGAGCGACGGCCGCCGCCACGGCAGGTCAACAGAGTCGCTGCCAAAGCAGCGCACCGGTTCGGCCAGCGCCCTGACCACGCTAATTGAACCATTCCGGCGCCCAGGACCCAATTTAGGCATCTTTGTTCTGGCTTTATTGGGCGTCGTCTTGTTGACCTGGTTCGCCTTTCGCTGGTGGAAGCCCGCGCCTTACAAACCCAATAGCGTGGCCCAGGGATGGTACGACAAAGGAACCGATGCGTTGCGGAACGGCGCGTTTCTACAGGCAAGCGGCGCGCTGGAACAGGCGGTTGCCACTGACGATAAATTTGCACTGGCACATGCACGACTCGCCGAGGCGTGGTTTGAACTCGACTATGCAGACAAAGCCAAAGACGAGATGCTAAAAGTTCAGTCGTTGGCACCGGATCATTCGCGGCTCGCCCGTAGTGATGCCTTGTACCTCGAGGCTATCAACGGCACCGTCTCGCGAGATTTTCCCGGCGCAATCAAAGCCTATCAGGAGTTGGTACAACTCTCCCCGGATGAACCGCAGGTTTATGTTGATCGGGGACGAGCCTATGAGAAAAACGAAGAGACCAAAAATGCGATCGATAGTTATCTGGAAGCGACTCAGCGCAATCCTCAATATGCTACCGCATTTCTACGGATGGGAAGTCTTTATGCGAGACAACTGGATCAGGCAAATGCTCTCGCAGCTTTCGATCGGGCCGAGACAAGCTACAAGGCGGTGGGAAATTTTGAAGGGCAAGCAGAAGTATCGTTTCAGCGCGGTTTCCTCTTTGACAAGACGGGCAAGCTGGCGGAAGCGCGGCAGCACCTGGGCCGGGCGCTGGAACTGGCAAAGACAACCAACAACGATTACCAGCAGATAAAATCGCTGCAGAAACTTGGAGACGTCGAAGTTGATGCAAACAACCTGGTCGAGGCCCGAAAGTACATGCAGGATGCGATAGCTCTGGCGCAAGCGAAGGGTATCGACAACCTGGTGAAGCGCGGACTGGTGGACCTCGGCAACACGTTTCTCGCCGAAACCAAATATCCGGAAGCCGAAGACTACTATCAACAGTCGCTGAAACTTTCGGTACAGCAAAAAGACCCGCGAAACTCCGCCAGGGCACGCCTGTCCCTTGCCAGCCTGGCGGATCGTCAAGGCAATAGCGACCGGATTATCGCTTACGTTGAGCAGGCCCTGCCGTTTTACCAACAAGGCGGCTACCGCAAGGAGTTGCTGCAAGCCCTGTCTCTCCTCGGCCGCGCCAGGGTGCAAAAAGGTGAATATGACGTGGCCTTGCAAGCCTTTGAGCAAGAGCTGACTTTTTCACAACAGTTTGGCGATCAAGCCCAAGCCGGTCTGGCTCATGAAGACTTAGGGCTGGTCCTGATCAAGCGAGCTCGGCATCAGGAAGCGCTGCAGCACTTCGACGAAACTTATCGGATTGCCAAGTCTCTGGGCACAAAAAGGAATATGGCTTTCGGCTTGATGGATCGCGCCAACGTCTTTTGGCGCCTGGGCCGTTACGATGAGGCCCGCATGGCCTTGAGCGAGGCAGCACCAGTTGCCGCAGTAGAAAATGCATCCAAGTATTTGTCCTCGATCTATTTCGGGACGCTGGCGCGAATTGCGTTGAGTGAGCGCCATTTTCCCGACGCAGTCGCCAACAGTCGACAGGCCTTTGCGCTGGCCGCCCCACAACTCAAACGGACCGCCATCGCTGTTACTTTCATCGACGGTCTCGCCCAGGCACTTTCCGGCTCTTCGGCCGGACAACTCAAGTGCGAGCAGGCCGTGAACAGCGCGCGAGAATTAGGCGATCCACTGACCCTGTCAGAGGCGCTCCTGACGCTTGCGCAGGCTAAGCTCGAGTTTGGTGATGCGGCCGCCGCATTAAGAAACTCGCTGGAAGCGCAGGAAATATCGGCGCGGATTGGAAGTCCGGAAATTGAATCAATGGCATGGTTAACAGCTGCGCGCGCGAGCCGCAGCTTACGCGACTATGAGAAGGCCTTCGACTACGCGACCCGCGCAGACAAACTATTCACTGGTTTTAAACAACTCTGGGGCCCAGACAATTACAACTCCTATCTGAATCGCCCCGATGTCCAGATCTCTCGCAGCCAACTGAACGAGCTTCTTGCTCAGAAAAATTAACCTCAGTAACCTCAAAGGAGAAAATCATGGGAGATGGCGGTGGTGAAATCATCATCAAAGGCGGCTCTGTCGAAGTGACTTTTGACGGTAGCGTCTATATCAAGGACCAACTCGATCCCAGTAAGCACAAGGCAGCCAACCGAAAGATAACGAGGATCCAGGTGCTGGATGGAGGCGGGGGATCGTTACTGGATGAAGACAACAAAGACGGTCTGCCGTGGACGATTACTGTATCCACATCCGCTGGGTGACGAACTAGTTTCTCTTTTCGCGCTCAGCCCTTTTTCCGACGGCAGTCTCAACTAATCTTACTCCTGAAGACGATCGCTCCTGCTGTCGGCCAAACAGTTTGGAAATAGTCACCAGACTTCCTCAATGGTGACAAGGGAGAATTGTGCCCGAAATGATCGTTCACGGCCGTCGCCTGGTGAGCAGTGTGATTAGCGCCACAAACAGAGCTGAACCAATGATTGACCAGACAATTGGGAAATCAGTAGTGCCGATCCGGATTGAAAAAAGTTCCGGCAATCCCATCTGGCGCGCCAGCCACATTCCCAATACGGCGCCTATGAATCCAAGCGCGATCGAGACCAAGCAACCTCCTCGCGAAAAGCCGCTGATTGCCTGACCGAGAGCGCCGCAAAGGCCGGCAATGATAAGCAGGACAATTACGTCTAATATCGTCATATCAGTCTCCCCCAACTTTGGACTTTGGACTTTGTTCTTTGGTCTTTGGTCTTTGGTCTTTGAGCTTTGAACCTTGAAGAATCAACTTACGAATATTCGGACGAAAAACAAAAATACAAAGTGCAAAGACCAAAGCCCAAAGGCCAAAGACCAGACTCCAACGACCTACTTGTCGTTTCGATAAACCTCGCCGCCTTTCATTACGAAGCGCACGCGGCGCAGTGCTGAAATATCGCGCGTTGGTTCGCCTTCAACGGCGATCAGATCTGCCAGTAGTCCAACCTTGATCTGACCAACCTTCTCTTCCAGGTGCAACACCCGCGCATCAATGGAAGTTGCCGAACGTAGCGCGTCGATGGCCGGCATACCCCAGCTAACCATAGTCTCTAATTCGCGGGCGTTGTCACCGTGAGCGAATACGCCGACATCGCTACCGCTGGCAATGATCACCCCCGCTGCCAGCGCTTGCTTGAAGACAAGCTTCTTGCGCTCAGCGTTGGCGCCAGCGACGGCCAACGTCGGACACAGGGCGGTGTTGTGCTCTTTCATCAACTGAAACAATTCCGGAGTGCCACCGTCTCCATGCTCAATGGTTTCAACGCCGGCAAGAACTGCACGACGCGCTCCTTCCGTGCTCGTAGCATGTGCGGCTACGGGCACACCCGCGCTCTTCGCTACTTCCACGGCCAGCTTTAGTTCATCCAGCGTAAAGGTCGGGTGCGCAGTCCCTTCGGTTCCCCAGCGATAATCAGCATAAACTTTGATCCAGTCTGCGCCTTTACCAATTTGTTCACGCACGACGCGAGTTAACCCATCTACACCGTCAGCTTCCTCCGCGCCTTGCGGTACTGTCCACTCCGACGCGTAACCCTTCGGGCCATAACTTCCGCTCGCTACAATTGCGCGGGTAGCCACCACCATACGCGGCCCGGGAATGACTCCCTGTTGCACTGCCTGCTTTAGCCCTACGTCCGCGTAACCTGCTCCCTCGGTACCGAGGTCGCGAATCGTCGTAAAGCCAGCCAGCAACGTGTTGCGCAGGTGATTAGTCGCGCGCGCCACACGCAGGCTCAAGGATTCGCGTGCAACCTGATCATTCCATACGGTTTCACTATAAGGATGAAGTAAGACGTGCGAATGCGCGTCGATCAAACCTGGCATCAGCGTAAGCCCAGGTAACTCGATCACTTTCGCACCAGCCGGAGCCTTGACGTCCTGCGCGCTTCCGACCGCCTCAATCTTCTCGCCCCGTATTAGTACTACCCAACCATCACGCAATTGCGCCGAGACGCCGTCAAAAATGTGCGCGGGCTTGAGCAGGTAAACGGCCTCAGGCGTATTTGCAGCTGGCGATTGTGCTTGAGCGGAAGGAGGTGTGGTAGCGAACAAACAAACAACAATGGTGAGCACGAGAAGCAAAGATATATGACGCATATAATCAACCTTTCAACCGGTCCCGGAGGGACACAATGTCTATAGAAAAAACCGACTATCCACGTTCTTCCGTTCGGACGAGCGGGATGTTGGGTGGTCTCTTAATTCGAAGTTTAGGGCTTTCGCCAATCAGCTCATAAGGCGATCCACGAAATAACACGAACTTTCACGAAGAAAAATTTTAGTGTTGCTTCGTGTGATTTCGTGGATCGTTGCTTTTGCTTCTAAATTAAGACACTACCGGCTGTTGAGCACTCAATCAGTACATTTCGCTACCTCTGGAGGTCGGTATGGAAGCGATTTCGTATCTATAAACATTCGGCTCCTTCGGAGCTAAGGCAAGTTGTTGCGGTCGGGCTCCCACCTATAGCCCTTTTTTCTTCAGCCACTCCCGGACAACGTCAGCCTGACCGCGCTTGTTGCCATCGACTTCGTAATTTAACTGCCGCATCTCGTCAGTCGAGATTGCGTGGGCCAGCTTAGCCAGTACTTCATTCAATGTTGTCACGCGCGCCAAAGAATCTTGCCGCACAAGGTAGACGCCTTCGTAAGGTGGAAAATAATGACGGTCGTCCTCGAGCTGGAAAAGATCCAGCGCCGCAATCCTTCCTTCCGTCGAGTTACCGGCAATCAGATCAACCTGGCCGGATGCCAGCGCGATATAGGTCAGGGAAAGGTCCATCTCACGCGGCTGTTCTTTAAAGTTCAACCCGTAAGCTTTAGCAAGTCCCGGATAGCCATCCGCGCGGGTCATGAAATCCTGACCAAATCCAGCTCGCCAATTGCGCGCGTAAGGCACCGCGTCAGAAATCGTCTTCAACTTCAGTCGTCGCGCATCAGCGCCGCGCACAAGGATGGCAAAGGTGTTATCGAAACCCAGCGGCTCGCTGACTGCAACATTGAATTTCGCGGCGTACTCCTGTTTCACTTGCTCGTAAACGGCGAGCGGATCGTTTATCGGGGCATGCTTCAATATTGCTGTGTAAGCCGTGCCCGTATATTCAGGATAAAGATCGATCTTGCCGCCCAGCAAGGCGTCGTGCGGTAGATTTCCACCCAGCTCAAACTGGCGCTCGACTGAAACGCCACGAGCTTCGAGCATCTGCGCGACTATCTCGCCGAGAAGTGCAGACTCAGTGAAATCTTTTGAGCCGACCACGACGCGAGCGCTCTTGACCCGTGGCCCGTTTCTTAAAGCAGTCGTCCATCCGATGTATGCCGTCCAGCCAAACAAGAGAACGATCGTCGTCCAGGTAAGCACTTTCAACCATCGCGCGTCGCTGGGTTTTTTCTTTTCTTTACTTGCGAAAGAGCGTTCGATCACTCCAAGCACGAAGTCGGCGGTCAAAGCCAGCAGCGCCGCAGGCACCGCGCCGGCGAGCAGCAGGTTGTTATCAAACTGCCGGATGCCACGAAAGATGAAGACACCAAGGCCGCCGGCTCCAACTGCCGCCGCAATCGTCGCGACTCCGATAGCGATCACCAGCGCCACTCTCACGCCGGTAATGATCACGCTCATCGCCAGGGGCAACTCAACCTTCCAGAGAACCTGACTGCCAGTCAGTCCCATAGCCACCGCGGCTTCACGCACATTCGGGTCAACTCCCAGAATGCCGGTCACCGTGTTGCGAATAATCGGCAGCAATGAATAAAGCACGAGCGCCACGATCGCCGTGCGCGCGCCGATGCCGCCGATGAACGGAAGCGGTATCAGGAAACCAAACAGCGCCAGGCTGGGGATCGTTTGCATCACATTGGCGATTCCAAGGATTGGCGTGCGGAGAGATTTTTTTCGAGTAAGCAGGATGCCGGTCGGAATGCCGATGGCAACTGCGATAAGAGTCGAGATAAAAACCAACCACAAATGCTCGCGCAAATGCTCCCACAGCTCCGGCCAGTTCTGCTGGAGAAAATGCCAGAAGCTCATTTGCCTCCCTCCGCCTGCTGCGAACCAGCCAGAGCAAGGTTGAGTGTCTCGATGTACGCTAGTGCCTGTTCGTTTTTTGACTTCAGAAAGTTTTCCGGAGTCTCGAGCAGCAACAGCTTGCCCTTGTGCATTAGTCCGATGTGCGAACCAACCAGTAAAGCTTCCCGCACGTCATGGGTGACGAAGACTGCAGTTTTGCTAAGTCGTCGGGTGAGGTCTACGAACTGCCGTTGCAAACTCGCGCGCGTTAAAGGGTCGAGCGCGCCGAAGGGTTCGTCCAGCAAAAGCAACGGCGGCTCGGCTGCAAGCGCACGCGCAACGCCAACGCGCTGGCGCTGTCCACCTGACAATTCCGCGGGATAACGATCGGCAAACTCCTTCGGGTCAAGGCCAACGATTTCGAGCAATTCGTCAACCCGGCTTTTGACCCTGCCGCTCGTCCAGCGTTCGAGCCAGGGCACCAGACCGATGTTTTTTTCCACAGTGAAGTGGGGAAAGAGTCCGCCCTCCTGAATCACATAACCGGTGCGGCGGCGCAGGCGAATCGGATCCCACGCGGTCGTAGATTTACCCTCAACCGTTACCTCGCCGGAGGTCGGCAACAAAAGACGATTAATGAGTTTGAGAGTAGTAGTTTTGCCGCAACCGGATTCGCCCAACAGGACCAGCGTTTCGCCCTGCTGAACTGAAAAAGTGAGGTGAGAAATTACCGGAGACGAAGCAGCAGCATGAGAGAAACTAACATCGCGAAACTCAACCAGCGGCTTGTTGATTGATTCTGACATTTTTGGCAGAGATCAAATAAAGAGCGGGGGCAAGCCCACCTTCCCGACCTGAGAGGTGGTTGTGGCTGAAGGGTAATTCCAACCTTGAAAGTCTATCAAGCTTAGATTCTCCAAGCTCAGTTTGTTCAGCTCGAGGTCAGGAAGGCGGGCTTGCCCCCGCTCTTCTGCATAGCGCTAAACCGCCAGCAATAGATTGCTGCTAAAGCGTTCCTGTGCGTCGAGCCAGGTGCGATCGTGAACGAACCCCGTCTCTGCAGCCAGCCTGGCGATGTCATTGCGATCATACTTGTAAGAGTTCTCTGTATGAATCTGCTCACCTTCAAGGAATTTAACTTCCACCTCCAGCTCGCTAATCGCGACCGTTTGCTCGGTCATGCTCTCAATATAGATTTCCACACGGCCGAGCTCTTCGTTATAGAAGGCGCGATGCTGAAAGGCGCGCAGATCGAAGTTGCCGCCAAGTTCGCGGTTAATCCGGGCCAGCACGTTCAGGTTAAAAGCCGCCGTCACGCCAAGCGCATCGTTGTAGGCTGCTTCGAGCACACTCTTATCTTTCTTCAGGTCAGCGCCCAGCAGCAATGCATCTCCAGCGCGTAACACCTGCCGCAGCGCACGCAGAAACTTCAGCGCCTCATCCGGATCAAAATTGCTGATGTTGGAGCCGAGAAACAGCGCCAGCGTGCGGGCCCTCGGCTTCTTTGTTAATTCCGACAAACCGGCAAAATAGTCGGCGGCGTAGGCTTCGACGCGGAGCTGCGGATACGACTGCAAAAGTATGCGCGAGCTGCTGTCGAGCGCCGATGCCGAAATATCAACGGGAATAAAAAGCAACTCAGCTTGATTCCGCAGCAACGCTTCAATAAGCAGCCGGGTCTTCGAGGCGCTGCCGCTGCCCATTTCGAGGAGAGTGATATCTCCCGCAATTGCAGCCACTATCTCGTCGGCATAACGAACCAGAATTTCATTCTCGGCGCGCGTCAGATAATACTCCGGCAAGAGGCAGATTGCCTCGAAGAGTTGCGAGCCTAGCTGGTCGTAAAAGTATTTGGGCAGAAAGCGTTTGGGCTGGGTTGCCAGACCCCGGCGCACGTCTTCGGCGAGGCCGGCGAGAGGATCGCGCTTGACGAGGTTGTGAATGAGGAACTTCTCTTCGCCTATTTGTACCGCCGGAGTTTCTAACACCTCGTCTCCCCCTTATCGCCGGTGCCTCGACCTCGCGCATGCAAGCACGGACCATCAAAGCTGAGTTTCACCGGTCTGCGTATGATAGCGGATCAACCTCGATTAGCAACCATGTAGGACGTTCTGAAGGGAACAGGACCGTGACCGCTTCCCACGGTAAGAAGCAGAAAGCTGATAGGCATCAAGTGATTGTCTGGGAGCGCGGGCGTCCCGCCCGCCTCAAGATACGTCGACTTTAGTTCTCGATCAGTGCGCCTCATGTACGCGGGCGGGCGAGACGCCCGCGCCCCCCACAATCACTTGACGCTCGTTCACTGGCCCAGGGCCTACTGTTTGCTGTCTGCTGTTTACTGTTTACAATTACCCAGCTTGACCGTCAGCCTGAGCTTGGGCAAGATCGGTGCCTATGTTTTACCTGAAAGCCCCCGCGGCTCGCCTCGGCTGCAGTTATCCCCTGAACACAAAACTCGTAGTCTTTATTGGGCTGCTCCTGCTGCTCACGACCGTCAATTCTGTTTCCGCGCAGGCTTTCCGGACGGAATTGGACACCAGCGAAAAGGTTTCGTTGACGGTGAAAAGCCGCAGCGGAAGAGTCAGCGTAGTCGCCACGGACGAACTGAAGGGTAAAGTCATAATTGAAGCGACCTCAAACGGTGCTCCGGTTAACGAAACGGATCTTCACACTGAAAGAAAAGGCGGTAACCTCAACATTGAAGTGCGCGACCGTCGTGACAAAGATCGTATTGATCTGATCGTGCGCATACCCTTACGCTCAAAAGTGATAGTTGAGACTCAGGCGGGTTCGGTCGATATTGTAGGTAATGTTGAGTCGGCCGCGGTGAGCACCAATACGGGAACGATTCACGCGGATGTGCCGCTTGACGCCGTGAAGTTTGACTTCGTCTGGAGCGCAAGCAAGCCTCGCTATATGAGCGACGTTGAGCTTCCAAAAATTAAGGAAAAGGCCGCAGGCATTTTTAGGATCTCCGGCAATCTTGGTGAGAAGAAACCCGGCAAGGAAGAGCGGGTGCAGCTCAATTTTCTGACGCAGCGCGGGGTGGTTCTGCTAAACGTCGATCCGAGTATGGTACCGAGCGATCTGCGCGAACGACCGCTGACCGAAGCGGCGCAGGCGATCGTTCGCAGCGGGGACAGCCAACTGATCGACGCCATCCGTAAAGTCTCGCCGAAGATGTTTGGCGACTTTGCGAAAACACTCCCACCGCGTGAGAAAGAGCCGACACTTATGAGGCGAGCGCCTCCGGGTAAGTTCGTGAGCGCGTCGTCGCCACAGTTTCTGCGCTTCAACGCGAGCGTTACCGATCGCAATGGGCGAGCAATTGGCGGGATGAAAGAGTCGGATTTCACTGTCTATGAAAACGGCGTCGAACGCCAGGTGACGAAGGTTGTGCCCACCAATGAGCCTTTCAATCTCGTATTGCTGCTGGACGTCTCGGGAAGCGTCGAGGAACGAATCGAGTTTATTCGCAAAGCGGCGCGCGACTTTCTGAACACCGCGAGTCCGCAGGATCGAATTGCAATCATCAGCTTTCGTGACGACATCCAGGTGATCTCCGACTTCAGTACCGACCGCAAGCTGCTCTCGCGCAAGCTTGATGAGATAGACGCCGGCGGCGGCACTGCGCTTTACGACGCGCTCGGCTATATTTTGGCGGACACGGTCAAGCAGCTTCGCGGCGAAAGAACGGCGGTAGTGATTTTGTCAGACGGCGACGACAACAAATCGTTTGTTCCCTTTCCCGCGATTCTCGAAGCGATTACCGAATCCGGCGCGTTGATATATCCGCTGTATGTGCCGTCCGGATTGATTCCCGAGACCAGCGTGCCCAGGCCGGAAGTTACGATTGATCCCTTGCGCACGCGCTATCTAACGCTCACCACGCGCGCTCACGAAGAGGGTCAAAAGCTCGCCAAGGTTTCGGGCGGCGTCTATTACCCGATTCGTCACCTGCAAGAGTTGCAGCGCGCTTACGATGACGTGGTCGTCCAACTCCGCACCGCCTACACAATTACTTACGCTTCAAACCTGAGCCCGGCAGGCAACCCACGAGTCCGCGTTCGCGCTAATCGCGAAGGCGCGTCCGTCCGCCTGAGTCCGGTGGTGAATGTGGCTACACCCTAAGAACCACTTCAAGCTCTTCACTGGCAGCCACGGGATAGCCATCCTGAGTCGCCGGAAGAGTTTACTTTTCATCCTTCATCCGTCATCCTTCATCCTTCCATGTCCCAACCACTTTTTGCATCGCTCTTCGATGAGACCGAACGCCGGCCGCTGACTGTCAGCGAGTTGACGGAGTCTGTTCGCAAAGCGATCGAGGCGCGTTTCAGTACGGTTTGGGTGGAAGGCGAAATCTCAAACTTCAAGGCTCATTCATCGGGACATTGGTATTTCACGATCAAAGATGAAGGGGCTCAACTTCGCGCGAAATGTTTTCGTTCTGCGAACAGCCGCATCCGTTTTCGGCCAAAGGACGGACTGCACGTTCGCGCGCGTGGCCGGCTGACAGTCTATGAAGCGCGGGGCGACTATGAATTGATCGTGGAGGCGCTCGATCCGGTGGGCGCGGGCGCGCTGCAGATTGCCTTTGAGCAACTGCGAGATCGCCTTCAGGCTGAAGGACTGTTTTCCCGCGAACTGAAACGGCCACTGCCGATTTTCCCGGGACGCGTCGGCGTTGTTACTTCGCCTACGGGCGCGGCTATTCGCGACATTCTTAATGTAATCTCCCGCCGCACCCGCACCGTTCACGTCCTCTTTTCGCCCGCGCGCGTGCAGGGCGATGGCGCCGGCAGCGATATAGCGCGTGCCATTAAGCTACTGAACGATCATCACCAGCGCGCCCGGGCGCAAGGTCGCGACAGAGATTTAGTCGATGTCCTAATCGTAGGTCGTGGCGGTGGTTCAACTGAAGACCTCTGGGCATTCAACACGGAAGAAGTGGCCCGCGCCATACGCGCTTCGGCGATTCCAGTCATCTCAGCAGTGGGTCACGAAACCGATTTCACCATCGCCGATTTTGTCGCCGATCAAAGGGCGCCAACTCCCTCAGCCGCAGCCGAACTCGTCGCTGCGCGCGAAGATCAACTTTGCACTACGCTTGCGCAGGCGGGGCAAAGGCTGGCGCAACTGATGCGATACAAAGTAATAACCGCAAGAACTCGAGTACAGGAACAGGCTCTTTCTCAGGCGTTTGACGAAGTGCGCGGCAGATTGCGAGACGCCGCCGCCGAAACGAATTCGGCGAGGCATCGTCTGGAGATATTGATAACTCAAGCGCTGCGCGGCGCGCGTCTTCGAAACGATGCTTTGAGTGTCAGCCTGGCGCCCGCCCAATTGCGAGCGCGGGTGGCCGAAGCCCGTGTGCGGTTTGACTCAGCGTATACTAACTGCAACATCGCTCTCGAAAAGCAGTTGGAAGATGCGAAGAACCGTTTGGGATTGGCAGCGACGTCGCTCGGTGCGCTATCACCTTTGGCCGTGCTGCAGCGTGGGTTTGCGATTGCGCAGACAGAAAGCGGGACTCTCTTGCGCGACGCAAAACAGGTTTCGATTGGTGACTCCGTAAAGCTTCGATTAGCAAAAGGAAGTATTAGGGCAAGCGTCGACGGCACAGAAGAGACGTGAGTTTTAAAGTTCAACCAGCCGCGAAGCGGCGGTATCCAATAGCCCCGTACGTTAGCGCGGGGAGAGCAGATTGTTATTTGGTTTGAGCGCCGAAGGTGCGCCACCTGAGCTGAGTATCGAACCAATGCCGGCCCCTCGGGCCTTCAAGACGTCTCATACTCGTGACCCACGCCCTTACGGACGTGGCTACTAAATGTCGGCCCTCCGGGCCTGCTTTTTATGCTCGTTGAGAGAGAACATGAAAACCGAGGAACAACCAAAAAGCTTTGAAGCGTCGCTCGAAGCCCTGGAAGAGATTGTCCATCAACTCGAAGGCGGCGACCTGCCACTCGAAAAGAGTTTAGAGCTATTCGAGGATGGCATCCGACTCTCGCGCCAATGTCAGGAGCGTCTCAGTCAGGCCGAGCGCCGCATTGAAATACTGCTTCGCGATAACCAGGGTCGACCGGTTGTGAGCCCGTTTGAGAAAGTAATTTCCGAGGACGGCGGCACTGATTGATGAACAGATCTTCTGAAACAGCGACTGTCGAAACACCGGGGACGGCTGTGGCCGATTTCCAGCACTTCGCAATTGCAGCGCGCAAGTTTGTAGATGCGGCGCTCGATCAGGTTCTGCCGGCGGAGTCAGTCCAGCCGGCAAAGGTCCACGCGGCGATTCGCTGGAGCGTTTTCGCCGGTGGCAAACGCTTTCGACCGATTCTCCTGCTTGCGGTCGGCGAAACCTTTTGCGCCGCGCCGGAACTGCTCAGCAACACCGCCTGCGCGCTGGAGTTGATTCATACCTATTCGTTGATACACGACGACCTGCCGTCGATGGACAACGATGACCTGCGGCGCGGGCGGGCCACCTGCCATATTCGCTTCGGCGAAGCAACCGCAATCCTGGCCGGCGACGCTCTGCAAACGCTCGCCTTTAAGTTAGTTTCAGCAGACGAAAGCCTTTCGCCTGAGAAGCGGGTCCGTTTGATTGCGGAGATTGCGAGAGCGTCGGGAACACCGCACGGAATGGTCGCGGGACAGGGCTGCGATCTCGAAGCGGAATCGCGAGAGGTGTCTGCCGGCGAGTTGGAACAAATCCATCGCTTGAAAACCGGCGCCCTGATCAGCGCCGCGGCAAGATGCGGGGCCATCATCGCCGACGCTTCTGACGCCGACCTGGCCGCCGTGACTGACTACGCCGCCCAACTCGGTTTGCTTTTTCAAATCACAGACGATCTGTTAGACGTGACAGCCACAGTCGAAACGCTTGGCAAAACTCCCGGCAAGGATCAGCGCGCGAGAAAGGCGACCTATCCTGCGCTCTACGGAGTTGAGGCCACCCGGAAGCACCTGGCGCTCGCCCACGC
>JBOGOP010000035.1:0-30485 GCA_050747225.1 Pyrinomonadaceae bacterium | reverse complement strand
ACGAAAACTTGACGAGGCCGACGGCAACGTCTCGCGAGCCGCTGAACTGATGGGCGTTGACCGCAGTCATCTTTACCGCCGCATGCGCGCGCTTGGGATTGCGAACCGCAGCGAACGTACCGCAGTTTCGTAGTTCTTTCGACGCGTAGTGTCGAAATGAATTTAGCCCGGCGTTTCAACCCCGGGAAGTCGACGAGCGGTGTCCCTGCGTCGCATAGCGACGGGTGAAACGTCCTCAACCGTCGCTACGCGACGAGAGAACTGGACGAGGATTTCTCCCAGCGTTGAAACGCCGGGCTAAACTCATTTTGCCGCTACGCGGCACCAACCCTCGCTTACAAAACTATTACAGTTAGAAACACGGGGTTACGTTAAAAGGTCTTATCTGTTAATCTTTGTTTCGCATCAGACGTCAGGACGGTGCGCGTTATTAAGTTGAGGTTGATATGGATTACACGACACGAGAGTTACTAAAGCGATACGCAAAGCTGGCCATTGGTCAGCCGTTCTCACCGATTTTGTTGAATATTCTGGTGACGTCAGTCTGCGATATGCGCTGTACCCACTGCTTTTTTACGGAAGAGCTTGACGATCGACCGCGCAAGAAACTGCAGATGAAGACGCACGAAATCGAAAAGATTTCAGAGACGCTCGGCGGTAACCTGGGCGTCCTGATCCTCGCCGGCGGGGAGCCTTTTACGCGCAAGGATCTTCCGGAAATCGCGCAGGCCTTTTATAAGAATAACCGGCTCGAGTCGATCTACATCATGTCAAACGGGCAGATTCAGAAACGAATCTTTCCCGACATCACGCGCATACTCGAAGAGTGTCCCGATCTGAACGTCACGGTCGCGCTGGGTATCGACGGCATTAAGGCGCCGCATGAAAAGATTCGTCAGAAGCCCGGCTCCTGGGACATTGCCATCGATACCGCACGCCAATTACAAGCGATCAAGAAAGAGTATCCGAAGCTGGACGTGCAGACGTGTACCTGTTTCATGAATTCCAATCAGGACACGATTTTTGAGTGGTACGACTTTTTGAAATATGACCTGCGGCCGGACAAGGTTAACTTCAATTACATTCGTCCTCCGTCAGCCGATCCAGTCGAACTCAACATCGATCACTCGCGCTACAAAAAGTTGGCGGCGATGATTGACGACGATTCGCGTCACGCCGCGATCAAGAATAACTATGGCGGCAATGCGGGTTATTTCAAGGCGGCGATCGATATTTACATGCACGGTCTGATCGCCAGGGCGCAGGAAACGCAAACTGCGCAAATGAAGTGTTACGCGGGAACCGCGGGCGGCGTGATTTACGACGAGGGAACTGTTTCGTCCTGCGAGAACCTGGCGCCCATTGGCAACCTGAGAGATTTTGACTGGAATTTTCAGAAGCTTTGGCTTTCGCCGGCGATGAAGGAAAGGCGAAAGAAGGCGTTGGACGGCTGCTTTTGCACGCACGAGTCGAATAGTTATTACCCGTCGTTGCCGTTTAATCCCGGTCACTTGATCCAGATTAAGAAGCTGGAAAAAGAAATGAAGAAGGCGCGCAAGGAGATGGATCGATTGCAGCCGGAGCCGGAAGGGATGACGGTGGGAGCGTAACGGCTAGCTGAGATCTGAGATTTGAGATCTCAAATTTGAGATTAAGAAACTGATGCAGCGGACGCCAAAAATTCTGATCATCTCATCCGACACGGGCGGCGGGCATCGTTCTGCCGCAGCGGCGATCGTCGCCGGCGTGCATAAGTTTCTCGAGGGTCAGTCGTACGCGGTTCGAGTAGTTCGCGCGGTTGAGGAGTCACACTCGATCACTTCGAAAATGGTTGCTGTCTATAATTGGGTGCTCAGAAACCGTCAGTCCTGGATGAAGTATGTCTATTGGGCGATGAACCGGTTTCGGCCCGAGACGCGAGAGTTTTTTCATAAGCGATGCATAGGCTACTGCAATGAACTTTTTGAGCGCTGGTGCCCGCACGTAGTTGTTAGCGTGCACCCCATGACACAGCATATTTTTGCGCGCGTGCTCAAGGAACTAAACCTGTCCGAGAGAATTCCGCTCGTATCAGTTGTAACCGATCCATCCTATGGCTTTTGGAAAGGCTGGGCTTGCGACGCCGTATCGCTTTACCTGGTGGCGAGCCATGAGGCCCGGCAACAGTTGATCGATTATGGAGTGGCGCCGGAGCGGATCAAGGTTTCCGGCATGCCCGTCCATCATAAGTTTGCCTATCCCGGTGAAGATGCAGCCCGCGCTGCGCGTCGAGCGCTCGGGCTGGATCCGGAGAAGTTTACCGTCTTCGTGAACGCTGGTTGGGAAGGCGGCGGAAACATTCCCCAGATTTTCCGCGAGTTGGTTCGTGGGGAACTTGAGGTCCAGGCTATTTTCCTCGCCGGCAAAAATGAAGAGCTCAGGGCTGATGCGGAATCGCTGGCAGAAAGCGCTGCTTTCCCGGTGAAGGTGATTGGCTACTCAGAACACGTCGAGCAATTAATGAGCGCTGCGAACGTCATGATCTCGAAACTCGGCGGGCTGACAACGTTCGAAGCCTTTGCTTGTCGCCTGCCAATTATCGCTGACGGCATCACCACGCCGATGCCACAGGAAGCTGGCACGGCGAGCCTCCTCGTTAAACGTGGCGCCGGCGTGCTACTGCAGCGCGCTGTAGATATCGTGCCGGTGATTCGTCTCATGGTTGAAGACACCGCGCATTACTCCGCCATGCGCGCTGCGACAATTGGTCTGGCAATACCCAACGCCACTCGTTCCATAGTTGAAGAGATAACAGCACTAATTCCAACTTCTACGGAAGGATCGGAACAACCTGTCCTGGCTGAGGTTGTTTCTATCTGAAGTGCCCTACCTCCGGTTCGGTAGTTTCCTATTAGTGCGTCGCTAGCCCCGAAGATTTTTCTTGTGTCTAAATCTGCCGTGTTATAAAGATTCGGATTCGATGAAGGCAATTGCCAGCTTACTACTAATAGGTCTAGCGCTCAGTTTTAGCTCTGCTCAAAGTGGTTCGTCCAAATCGTCCGTACCTGATTTTAGTGGTACTTGGAAAGTAGACTTCTCACTGTCCACAGCGAGACTCAACTATTTGGACTCATTGACACTCGTCATTTCGCAGAAACTGCCTGAACTGCGAGTGAAGCGCATAGTCACAGACAAAAAGCAAAAAGAACGTACTGACGAATTGATCTACCATACGGATGGACGCTACGGGAAAATCTCACTACTGTTAAGTGACGACAAATGGAAGTCAAAGACAACGTTAGTGGGAAACACCCTCGTAGCTAAGTATACTGTGATGAAGTGGTGGGGAAAGGGAATTGAAGACTTTACCGCCCACCGTTACTACGTAGACTACAAAGAGATTTGGGCTTTGTCGGCGGACTGTAACACTCTCACGATTACGACTGAGGCAACAGCTCGCGGCAATGTTCCCGAATTGTCAATATACTTAGACCCGCAGACCCTTTCGCCAGTAGCAAAACCTTATCTAAAGGTCTTTCACAGAATGCCATCAGATTCAGCAACACACTGATAGGACACCACCTCCGGTTCTCCCTCGTTGACTGTTTTCTGTTTTCAGAGTCTAATTTCCCGGCAAATCAATTTCACAAATAATGAAATTTAGATCTTACATTTCAAATGTTGGGACAGGTTTGCAGATCTTAGATCTCGCTCAGGGTCGCTAGTGCGAGAGGGCGACACAAATACAGAACGGGGAGCGGTAGCGACCTGGTCTCAAGATAAATCAAAGTTCAACGTCTAATGCTCAGCGTTCTATACAGCGGCGCCGAACCCGGTCGCTACCGCTTCCGGTTCCGTCTTTGTTGACCCACGTCATGAGACTATCCCGAACCGGGTTACTAGTTTGAAGTGTGAGATTCAAAAGTTAGATTCTGATGATCAGAAACGCCCGCTTGCGGTCGTCCAAGCGGGCTTTTTAGGAGACAAACCAGACTGTGAGCCTATTGCTCGAAGGTAAGCGCGCTTTCATAACCGGCGGCACGCGTGGCATCGGCGCCGCACTCTGTGAAATTTTCGCGCGCGAAGGCGCTGACGTCGCATTCAACTACAACTCGCGAGACGATCTCGCTGCCGGCATCGTCGCGAAGATAGAAGCCCATAAGCGCCGGGCGCTCAACTTCAAAATTTCGGTGACGGACCGTCTGGGATTGAAGAAGTTGGCGCGCGAGATTGTTGAGAAGTGGGGCGGCATAGACATTCTCGTCAATAATGCCGCAATCAATCGCGGCGATAATTTCGCCACCACCACCGACCGCGCCTGGGATGAAGTGATCAATACCAACGTTGGCAGTCTCTTTGCTGTAACCAAACCGATTTACAAACAGATGATTCGGCAGCGGCAGGGAAGTATCCTGAATATTACTTCCATTGGCGCCATGCGGGCCTTGCCGACAGCCGTGCACTATGCCACTTCAAAAGCAGCGATGATTGGCTTCACGAAATGTCTGTCGCGCGAGGCGGGAACGTTTGGCGTCAAGGTTAACGCGATTGCCGCGGGGATTTTTGATACTGAGTTGGCGCAGGCGCTTCCCGAACGCTTACTGCAGATGCATCACTTTTGGGCGTCGGCGGGTCGGCTCGGTCGTCCGGAAGAACTGGCGGAGTACGCTGCCTTTATGGTGAGCGATCGCAACAGCTTCATGAACGGCGAGGTTGTGATCGTGGACGGCGGCGCGATTACTTAGAACTTATCCGGTATGCCTGATCAATACGCCTTCCAGCTAACGCGCGTTTCTTGACGCTCATTGATCTGCCAAAACGAAATGCCTCCGCTTGTGACGCGTAGTACTTTGCCTACACGTTTTGCATTTGTATCGAAATCAGGATGCCTGAGCAGACGACGAACAAAAGTTGCTGCTTCGTTAATCTGCACGTCCAGATAGACTATGCAGTAAAGCGCGTGACACAAACCTCGGTTATGGAAATCCTTGTCGCGAGTGAAGAAAATTGAGCGGCGTTGCTTCACCAATAAGGGAATGATCTCCTCATCTGGCATGCCTCGGCGCCCGAGGTTGTATCCAATTTGCTTGACCGGAATTTTCCAGCCCTCCAGCAGTTCTCGTTGCGTGCGCGCTACATTTTCGTCGAGAATATTCACGCGCTGACAGGCTGCAAGATGAATTCATCGGCGTGTCTTAGTAAAGCTTCGCTAGCAAGCTGGACAGCTTCGCTTATTGCCTCCTTCGTGATTCTGCCGTTCCATTCCTCAATTATTGTCTCCCATGCGGTACCGTTCCCCACCTGATCGAGAACATCAGATACCAGCACGCGAGTTCCGCGAAATGTCGGTTTGCCGTGACAGATATTTGGATCGCTCACGATGTGACGACCGATAAAGAGAAGTTTTGCCTTTGACATTTCAACCTCCGACGATATTGGCTGCTATTGCTGTCCTCCAGGCGGAAGAACATTCCAGTTCCAGTTGAACTTTGGTTTTGCGAATCTCCACATCGCGTTTACTTACAGTTAACTGATTAAGAGGCCCGTGCTCAACCATCGCAGCAAAGTAACCCTTCGACACCTCTTCGCTCTTACGCCTCTGGGCCCTTTCCGTTTCTTTGGCCACTCGATTGAGCAGATCGTAGTAAAAGGAGATGCGGGCTTCCTCGTCAGACTTCTTTCCCTCAAGGATCTGCTTGAAGAGACTGGCAGAGAGCTGATGTTGCCAATCCATAATCTTCTGTAGGTCTTCCAGAGTTCCCGATTCTTCGAGCAACCAAGTTAGGTAATCATTAATGGCTTGGGCAAAACCTGGCTGGCACCAATATGTTAGTGAGCCCATAAAAGGATTTCTTATTGTCATCTTCTCTCCTTAACCCCAAATCCACATGACGATACTGATTGCGGAAAAACGAAGCAACAGGTTTCCTCGATTTCTCCAAAAATCTCTCTATTCCGGCTTTTCCAGTCCCTGGATTTGCTTTTCCAGCTCCCTGATCCTCCTCTGCATATCACCCAATCGCCGGAACGCGGCCGTCGATCTCAACCAGTCGCGATTGTCGAACGCCGGTATCCCCGAAATAACTTTTCCCGCGGGCACATCGTGACTCGTGGCGCTTTTGGCAGTTAAGACGACATCGTCCCCGATTGTCAGATGCCCGGCAACGCCAGCCTGGCCGGCAAGTATCACGCGGCTGCCGATGTGTGAACTGCCGGCGAGGCCCACCTGAGCACACAGTAGAGTGTCTTCGCCGATAGTACACGAATGACCAATCTGCACCAGGTTATCGATCTTTGTCCCACGTCCAATTCGAGATTCTCCCACTGACGCGCGATCGATTGTTGTGCCGGCGCCAATCTCGACGTCGTCCTCGATCACGACACGGCCGGTTTGCGGAATTTTCAACCAGCTATTCTGTTCGTCCTTTGCATAACCAAAGCCGTCGCAACCGACCACCACGTTGTTGTGTATGACGACGCGCTCGCCAATTTGAGACCGCTCGCGAACGACCGTGCCGGAATGAATGGTGGAGTCTTTGCCGATTGTGACGTCCTGGTAAATCGTCACGTTTGGATAGAGGCGCACTCCGTCAGCGATTCGGCTTGATGGGCCGATGACGACGCCCGCGCCAATCCAAACATTCTCGGCAACTTCGGCTGACGGATCGACTACGGCAGACTCATGAACCATGGCGGCAAACCCAGGTTCGGGATGAAACAGACGCAGCGCGCGCGTGTACGCCAGGTAAGGGTTTTTTGCGCGCAGCACCGGAATCTCTCGTTCGATTGGCGCCTCGTCCGCCAAGTAAATTGCCGACGCCTGGGTCGTGTTTATTTTGGGGGTGTAACGCGGATTTGCGAGAAAGGAGACGTCACCGGTCCTCGCGTCATCGAGCCCGGCCGCGCCCGTGATTTCTGGATCACCGGAGCCGTCGTCTACGCGAGCGGCGGTCAAGGCTGCAAGTTCGGATAGTTTCATAGCGGAAGTTTAGCATTGAAAAGGTCAAGTGATTGCTGGGACCGCGGGCGTCCTGCCCGCCAGCGCGCCGCAGGCGCCAAGTTTTTCGAACCGCTCTCTCTTCCGGCGTTATTCGCGCTCCGCGCTCATTTGCGGGCGAGACGCCCGCGGTCCCAGCAAATCGCTTGAGCGTTGGGGGCGAGACGCCCGTGGTCGCAGAAGATCACATGATCGACACCGGATCGATCTCGACGTTGATCGATCGCAGGTTAACCTTTCGTTCGCTCAGCGCTTTCAGTGCTTCATCTATTATCCTGCGCAACTCGCGCCGGTTGCGACACTTCATCAGCAACTGCATGCGATATTCGCCTTTCAACCTCGCGAGCGGAGCGGGCGCCGGCCCAAGAACGCGGGCGGTGCGTTTTCCATTGGCGAGATCCAATTCCTTTCTTAGCTCAACTGCTTCGGTCCGCACTCGCGAAAGGTCAGTACCATGAACCAGCAGCGACGCCAGCGCAACGAACGGTGGATAAGTGTGATTCTCTCGGTGACGACTCTCCTCGCCATAGAAGCCCGCGTAGTCCTGAGCGCTCGCATGGCGCAGGGCGTAGTGATACGGATGATACGTCTGGATTAGAACCTTGCCGGCTCTGTGCCCGCGTCCGGCGCGACCGGCAACCTGCGTCAGCAGCTGGAAGGTTCTTTCCGCGGCGCGGAAATCCGGCAACGCCATTCCGGCATCAACCGAAACTACGCCGACAAGAGTTACGTTAGGGAAGTCGTGACCCTTCGCCAGGATCTGTGTGCCCACCAACATGTCGATCTTGCCATCGCCAAAATCAATAAGAGATTTTTCAAAGTCGCCTCGGCGTGAAGCGGTGTCTCGATCGATGCGCGCGATCCGAAGTTGGGAAAAAAGCTTTTTGAGTAAGTCTTCGATCTGCTGCGTGCCTTCGCCGACATAATAGATATATTTCCCTTCGCAGTTCGGACACTTCTGCGGAGCCGCTTCGCGGTGGTTGCAGTAGTGACAGATAATCACCCTTTCACTGCGATGATAGGTCAGCGTCACGTCACAATTCGGACACTGGACACTCTCACCACACGACCGGCACAGAACAAAGCTCGAGTAGCCCCGACGGTTCAACAGAATTATCGACTGCTCCTGCTTCTCGTGCGTTTCCCTGATCGCCGCCAGCAGTTCATCGGAAAAAACCTGCGGCTTTTGGTGTCGAGCAAAGACATCACGCATGTCGATGATTTCCGCCACCGCCATCGGCCGCTTGCCCAGACGGTTTGCCATTTGCAGATAGTGATACTTGCCGGTCTGCGCATTATGAAACGATTCGAGTGACGGGGTTGCCGATCCCAGGATAACAACGGCTGACTCTTTTTGTGCGCGCACGATCGCCGTATCGCGCCCGTTGTAGTGCGGCGAGTCCTGCTGTCGATAGGTTGACTCATGCTCTTCGTCAACGATAACCAGCCCCAGATCCTTTATCGGTGCGAAGACGGCCGAGCGTGTTCCAATTACAATTCGCGCCTCGCCGTTTCTAACCCGGGTCCACTCGTCAAAGCGTTCACCACGTGACAACGACGAATGAAATATGGCTACCCGATCTCCGAAATGCATACGCAGACGGCGCGAGAACACAGGTGTCAGCGCAATCTCCGGCACCAACATCAACGCCGAGCGGCCCAGGCTCAAAGCCACGCGCATCGCGCGAATATAGACCTCTGTTTTTCCGCTGCCGGTAACGCCGTGCAGGAGGAACGCCGCATACACGCGCCGGCGAAGGGGTTCGTTGATTTCAGCCAACACCTGCAACTGATCCTCCGTCAACTTGTAATCTTCAGGTTGGTCGGACGAGGTATCGCCGAGCGGATCGCGTCGCAGTCTCTCTTCGTAGACCTCGACCAGGTTTCTTTTCTGCAACGTGCTGACCGAAGAAGCGTTGGCGTTCGCGTTCGTAAGTAACTCCGGAAGAGCAAGAGAGTCGTGGTCCTTGAGGGCTTCCAGAATTCTCAACTGGGGATCAGTTAACTTCCGTCCGTCTGCCGGTTTTCCTTGGGCAATTAGACGAACGCGCCGCTGGAACTTCGCTTTTACGAAATCACCGCGTGCGCGTTGCTTGATTTCCAAAAGACCTTCCTGTTCGAGTTCCCGCGCCAGCCTGGTTGTCTGGGATGAAGGCGGGTGATGGGAGATCGACGTGAGTTTGGTCTCCTCTGACTCGGCAAGCAGCCGAAGGAGTTGTTGTTTGCCGGTAAGGTTGTCGGCCGAAGACCCTTTGCTGATTTCAGTCCGGCCCTTTTCAGTCAGTGAAAGAAACTGCTCGATGGCGGGACTGATGCCGGGCGGCAGCGCCGCCTTGATCACTTCGCCCCATGGCGCGAGGTAGTAATCTGCGACCCAGCGCGTGAGCTGCAGAAGTTCCGGCGTCACCAGCGGGATAACGTCAAGAATGTCCTTAGCTTCTTTGATATCTGATTCCTGCAGACTGGTACCGGCTCGCAAGTTTTCAAGTAAGGCGACGATGTAGCCAGTCACAAACTTTCGACCGAGGGGAACAACGATGCGCGAACCTGTCTGGGCAAGATGACGCATTGAAGTTGGCAGTCGATAAATGAAGGTGGACGATACGTGGACGGGAACCGCTACCTCTGCATACTGATATCCGGCTGCGTCAGGCGATTGAATAGTTAACGGATTCGTGCCGGGCGAATTCTTAGGCGAAGATTCCGAGGCGTGTTCCACGGGTGAGAAGGTAGCGCGAAAGCTGAAATTGCAAAAGTCGGAAGGGAGAACGCGTGGGAGTATTAGCTTTCCTGTTTTCTTGCACTGTCGAGGTAATCTCGCACCTTTTTTAGATCTTCCCAGGTCTCCTTTTTCTTGGTCGGGTCGCGCAGGAGGTAAGCCGGGTGAAAAGTAGGCATAACTTTGACACCCTGGTAGTCCTGAAACTGACCACGTACTCTGGTTATTCCCTGCTTGAGATCGAGAAGGTTCTTCATGGCGGTGTTTCCGAGCACCACGATAACTTCGGGTTGAACGGCTGCGATTTCGCGAAGCAGGAAGGGCTTGCACATGGACGCCTCTTCCGGCGTCGGCGGTCGATTGGCGGGCGGGCGGCAGCGGTTGACGTTGCCAATCAATACTTCCTCGCGCTTTAGTCCGATCGCCTCAATGATCTTCGTTAGCAATTGTCCGGCGCGGCCGACAAAGGGGCGGGCCTGGGCGTCTTCATCGGCGCCGGGAGCTTCACCAACGAACATCAGCCGCGCCTTCCGGTTACCGTCGGTATGCACAATGTTGGTTCGACCCTGATAAAGCGGACAACGCGTGCAGTCGCCGATGTCGGCCCAAATCTCTTCAAAAGTCTCTGAAGATTTCTGAATTCTAGGGAGGGGGGCACTCAAGTCTCCAAACAGCGTGTCTAACGGTGGTGAAGGGGAGGCAACTTGATGTCGGGGCTGAACAGCGGTGTATCGCTCTGGCTGCTCGGCTGTAAGGGCGCCTTTTGCTGCCATATCGTTGGACTGCTTTGCAGTGCCCTCGACACCGAGCTCTTTCAAGTAAGCTACTTGCTCCCGCGCGGCTTTCACCAGCGCCAGGAACTCGGCATTTTCGGCTTCACTCTGCATAGCGGTTCGGTTTAATAGATGACCACGGCGAGGTCTGCGCTCAGGCTTTTCTCGGACGCTGGATAGCAGACGGGAGAGATGACGGCTTAACGCGGCCGCGCAGCCGAACAACTTCGTCCAGAATAATATCTGCGACACTTGTCTTTGCCATCAGCGGCACATGGATCGGTGCCTTTCCGTCGCGGCTAATGATGGTTACTTCATTAGTCGGAGTATCAAACCCAACGCCGGCTTGACTGACATCATTCGCAACGATCGCATCGAGGTTCTTTGTGTTCAGCTTTTCGCGAGCATTTTGGAGAACGTTCTCAGTCTCGGCGGCAAATCCCACCACCAGAAGTCCGGGCTGTTCAGCGTTTGCTACCTCGCGGAGTATGTCCGGGGTGCGCTCGAGCTCTAATGACAGGGAAGCCTCGGTTTTTTTGATCTTTCCGGGTGAACGTTTGACAGGTCGATAATCAGCTACGGCTGCGGCGCCTATGAAGATTGATGCCTTTGGCAGCTCTTCCATAACAGCAGCCTGCATCTCATTTGCGGAGTTGACTCGAATAATTTCAAGGTTGCGCGGCGCAGGCGTAGTTGTTACTCCCGCTATGGCCCTGACGTTGGCTCCACGCTGTTTTGCAGCTTGAGCAATGGCAAATCCCATTCGTCCAGACGAATTGTTTGACAGGAAGCGAACAGGGTCGATTGCCTCGCGTGTTGCGCCGACAGTAATAAGCAGATGCTCTCCTACCAGATCGCATGCTCTTTCGTTTCTCGAATTTTGCAATATCTCCAGGGCCGCTGTGACAATTCTTTCAGGCTCGCCAAGCCGGCCCGGCCCAACCGTTCCGCACGCCATTTCTCCCTCGTCAGGTTCAATTACAAAGACGCCGTCAGAGCGAAGTTGCTCGAGGTTCCGCTGAGTTGCGGGATGATGCCACATTGAGGTGTTCATCGCCGGGGCAATCAACACCGGGGCGGTAGAGGCGAGGTAAGTCGACGTCAGGAAGTCATCGGCGATTCCATTGGCGAGTTTGCCGATGATATTGGCGGTGGCTGGAGCTATCAGAAACAGGTCAACAGTTTGGGAAAAGGTGATATGAGCGATGGGATCTGGATTGTCAGGTGCGTAGTCGTCTACGATAACGTGGGACCCCGAAAGCGCTCGAAACGTCAACGGCTGAATAAACTCGCAAGCTCGCTTTGTCATGCCCACCCGGACGATGCAGCCGGCGCGCTGCAGCCCGCGCAAGACCTCGGCTGCCTTGTACGCCGCGATGCCGCCGGTGATGCCCAGCGCTACTTTTTTATCGTTGGAAAAGCTGTCCAAGGGAGCCTCGGTGCCGGGGTGACTATACGCGAAATTAAAGATCAATGTAACATTGCTGAAACGGAGGCGCAATGGAGTCAGGCGCGAGACTTGTTACAATCCCTGGGTTTCCAAGTAGATAGTTTTTTCAGCCTTCCATTCAGTCTTTACATTTGGGGCCGGAGGTCCCGAATTTATGCTCGACACTCGACTGATCCGTTTGGCACTCATCGCGACGCTCATCATTTTAGCCGCCGGTACCGGAGTATCCGCGCAAACCGCGAGGGAAGGCGCAGAGTTTGGGCCCGTCGTTCAAGCCTATCTCGGCTACCTGCGAAATGAGCAGGAAGTCGTCGATGATCGTGCGAGCCGGCGCGAGATAAATGTCGCGTATTACCGACGAAATTCAAATCGCATTAAGGCCCTTCGGCAGATGGCGATGCGCATCGCACGGGAAAGTCAGAACGACTATTTGCCCGAGCTCGAGGCCGTTGCGTCAGACGAACTGCGACTGCTGTTTGAGCGTCCGCCTCGCCTTCAGACACTCAGAGTTGGCGAGGTTGTCCAGACGACCTTTAGATATCTTGGTGTCGTTCGGAGCGGCGACTCCTTCTATATTTTTGCGCGACTTGACCCTTATGAGCAGGCAGATCTGCTGCAAAAGAAGAAGGAAATTCGCGATAACGCTACGGGATCCGTGGTCTCAAATCCCGTGTCAGGTGTGAAGGTCAGCACTCGATCGCGGCGCGTTTCGACGCCTTAATTGAGCAGCTTCCTCAACAAAGAACCAAAGCAAACTCGCCTGGACCACTGACGCGCATTTTGCTTTCCCAATCTTGGCTGTCCGTTCCGCTGTTTTCTGAGTTTTTCGCCGCTGATGAGCGCGGGTTCATCGGGCCCTTCCAGGGCAAAAAACTCTGGACTGCCAGTGGCCCGTATGCTAAATTCACGGCCAAGGGAAAAAAGCACAGTTTTGTGGCAAATCGGGGCAAAAGTCTGTTGACAGAGTACCTTCGTTCATGTAATAACTGCCCAGTGTTTTAGGCTTTGCAGACGGCACTTAGGCCTTTGAACAGTGAATTTGGTTTAGGGCTGACGGTAATTGAGTGCGACCTCTTAAGACTTTTTCAGCCGTCGCGGCACGCAATCAAGAAATTGTTCACATTACGGGAGGAAAGTTAATGATTAGCAAAACTTGGAGCCGCAAACCTATAGCGGCCTTGGTGGCAGTTGCCATATTGAGTGTTTACTCGATGGTAGTTTTAGCGTCGCCCGCAGCAAAAGCCCCGTCGGGCGAGTTGTCGATCGCCGGCCAGGTTACAGTGAACGGTGAGACTGCGGTTTCTGGCGGCACTGTGTTTTCGGAAAGCATTATCACAACTGCCGAAAAGAGCAATGCCACTGTCAGCCTCAGCAAGTTGGGCCGCGTTGAGCTGTTGCCAACCTCTAACTTGAAATTGAGCTTCACAGACAAGAGCATCATGGGAATGCTTGAGAACGGGTCTGCTCGCATCTCAACGCTGGCTGGAACATCCGTCAACTTCACGACCAAAGATGGTGTAGTTGTGGTCGATGGAAGCCAGGCGACTTCATTCACAGTTAGCGTTGTTAAGGGAGTAACTTCCCTAACAACCAATTCCGGCGTGGCGCAATTGCACGTTGGTAGCGCTGTGAAGCAGGTTGCCGCAGGCGAGAGCGCGATGGCGGGAACGCCTGACTCGAGAACTGATCCAGGCGACGATGACGATAAGATGAGTGGTGGTGAGTTGGCTGCACTGATTCTGCTGGGCGCTGGCGCCGTCGCCGGAATCCTTTATGCAGCGATGCACAACAACGACCTAAACTTCGGCGGCAGCGTGATCGTCATCAGCCCGTCGAAGTAAGTCATCGAATTGCTCTCGAAAAACACTGCGGGCGCGCGCCTAAGAGCGCCGCGGTCAACTATGTGAAACCTTGCGGGTCACGCCACGATATGTCGTGCTTGACCCGCAAGGTTTTGTACGTGTCCACTTTGGTTCCTTCCCTTTGCTTCTGAAGGTAAATTCCTAAATGCATATTGCGGTTATTGGCACTGGGTACGTCGGTTTAGTTACCGGTGCGTGTTTTGCTGAATTCGGTGTTGATGTCACCTCTGTTGATATTGATTCCGCCAAGATTGCTCGTTTGATCGCTGGGGAGATGCCCATCTACGAACCTGGCCTTGAACAGCTGGTAACCAAAAACATGCAGTCTGGCAGACTGCGATTTACTACGGATCTTAAGCGGGCAGTCGAGCAGGCGCTGGTTGTTTTCCTGGCCGTAGGGACGCCGCCGAAGAGCGACGGCTCGCCGGATCTAAGTTTCGTTGAAACCGCGGCCCGTTCTGTCGCCGAGCATATGAACGGTTACAAAGTAATTGTCACCAAATCGACGGTGCCGATCGGAACAGGCGAGTATCTGCGCAAGCTGATCCGTGAGAATTTGAAAACCAGCCTGAATTTCGGAATAGTGTCGAATCCGGAATTCCTCCGCGAGGGCGCGGCAATTAATGATTTCATGCGGCCAGATCGCGTAGTTGTTGGAAGCCGTGACGAAGAAGCAGTTGCTATCATGCGCGATCTTTATCGGCCGCTCTACCTGATCGAAGTACCCTTCGTGGTGACATCGCTGGAGGCGGCCGAACTAACGAAGTATGCTGCGAACGCTTTTCTGGCTACGAAAATATCCTTCATCAACGAAATAGCGAATTTGTGCGAAAGCATCGGCTGTGATGTGCATGACGTGGCAAGGGCCATCGGCATGGACCGCCGGATTGGCAACAAGTTTCTTCATCCTGGTCCCGGCTTTGGTGGTTCATGTTTTCCCAAGGATACGCAGGCGCTTGCTTCGGTGGCCCGCGAGTTTGGACGCGACTCGATGATTGTAGATGCGGTGATAGAAGTGAATCGCCGCCAGCGCCAGGCGATGCTCCCGAAGATCGAGAAGCTCATAGGAGAACTACAAGGCAAGACTGTGGCAATTTTGGGTCTCGCCTTCAAGCCTGAAACGGACGACATGCGTGAAGCACCCGCGATTGATATCATCTCCGGCCTCCTGGAACGTGGCGCCATAGTAAGAGCTTACGACCCTGTCGCCATGAGCGAAGCCGCCAAGGTTCTACCCAAAGTCAGTTTTGCCGGGGACGAATATGAAGCGGTGACCGACGCCGACGCTCTCGTTTTTGTGACGGAGTGGAATCAGTTTCGGGCCCTTGATATGGGTCGCGTGAGAGACCTCATGAAGTCTCCCAAAATTGCAGACTTACGAAATATCTATGACCCGGCGGATATGCGGGCACTTGGTTTTGAGTACGTTGGAGTTGGCCGCTAAGGCAGCGCAGCAAGTTAGGCCCGCACAATAAAACCCGCACGATAGCCGAGACGAATAGTTCTTTTATGGCCCTGAGTGGAATTGCACTTGTGACTGGTGGCGCCGGTTTTATCGGGTCACACATTGCTTCGGCGCTTGCCTCTGCGGGCGCCAGAGTGCGCGTTATTGACGATTTAACGACTGGCTATCGAGAAAATCTGGAGGAGATCAAAGGCGATCTGGACTTCGTTCAGGGAAGCCTTGCCGATCAGGCAGCACTAGGAAAAGCTATTGAAGACGTCGAATTAGTCTTCCACGAAGCAGCAATTCCGTCAGTTCCGCGTTCAGTTGAGAATCCGCGACAAACCCACATCGCCAGCGTCGAATCAACCTTCTATCTTCTTTTGGCCGCGCGTGAAAAGAACGTGAGGCGACTGGTTTACGCGGCGTCGAGTTCGGCTTACGGTGATCAGCCGACGCTTCCAAAAGTTGAAACAATGCTTCCGGAGCCACTGTCTCCGTATGCGGTTGCCAAACTGGTGGGGGAACATTACTGCCAGGTCTTTACTCGCGTTTATGGGCTGGAAACCGTGTCGCTGAGATACTTCAATGTGTTCGGACCTCGGCAGGATCCTAGTTCGACTTACTCAGGAGTGGTCTCACGTTTCATCGGCGACTTGCTTGGAGACAATCGTCCGGTTATCTACGGCGACGGCGAGCAGTCGCGAGATTTCACCTATATCCAGAACGTAGTCGACGCTAATTTGAAGGCAGCTGAGAGCACCAAAGGAATCGGTCAGGTCATCAACATCGCAAACGGAGAACGTATCACCTTGAATCAGCTCCTGGACGTGTTGAAGAGTCTAACCGGGAAGCCTGACGTGGTAGCGGATTATCAGCAGCCACGAGTGGGTGATGTTAAGCATAGCCTTGCGGATATCACACGCGCGCGCGAACTACTTGGCTTTGAGCCTCTTGTGGGGCTGCGTCCGGGTTTGGAGTTCACTATCGATTGGTGGAAAAACAGCCGCTTCGCCAGCACCTGATCGTCCGTTCGAAGTGATTCGTAGGGGTCCCGTGTAGAGTCGCGCGGAACGGGCAAGCAGTTCAGAGTCCGACCTTTAGGTTGCTCTTGCGCGGCTGAGACAAGCTAAAGCCTGCACTCTGAACTCCTTGTTTATCCTCACGCAAAAAAACTCATCCATTCGTAGCGGCCGCATTTCCCTCGACCAGCGCACGAAGACTGTCGACATAAGGCGCGCGAGCGACGCCCTTGTCAGTGACGATCGCGTTGATCAAATCGTTCGGCGTCACATCAAACGCGGGGTTCTGCACCTGGACGCCGTCGGGGGCGAGTTGATGTTCCTTGATGTGAGTTACTTCTCTCCCGTTACGCTCTTCGATAGGAATTTCATCGCCCGACTTTAAAGAAAGGTCGAGTGTGGAAATTGGCGCCGCAACATAAAAAGGTATGTCGTGTTTCCGCGCCAACACCGCAACCATGTAAGTCCCAATCTTGTTCGCAGCGTCCCCGTTTGCGGCGATGCGATCCGCTCCCACCACCACCGCGTTTACCTTGCCGCTCTTCATCACGTGCCCGGCCATGTTGTCTGTAATGACCGTGACGGGAATATTGTCCTTCGCCAATTCCCACGCTGTTAATCTTAGCCCCTGCAGAAAAGGCCTGGTTTCGTCGGCGATAACTGCAATGTGTTTGCCTGCGTCAATTGCGCCACGAACTACTCCCAGCGCGGTTCCGTAGTCTCCGGCGGTTGCAAGCGCACCGGCATTGCAATGCGTCAACACCGTATCGCCATCAGCGAGTAGTTCGGCGCCAAATCGGCCGAGGGCGCGGTTGGCTTCAATGTCCTCGCGAAAAATGTCGAGAGCTTCTTTCACTAAACACTCTTTGATCACGAGTGGGTCCTGCGTGACAGACTTTTCGCGTCGCAATCTCTCACGCATGCGTTCAATCGCCCAGAAGAGGTTAACCGCTGTCGGACGAGTCTCGGACATGACCTTGCACATGTAGTCGAAATCATCTTCGAGGTCGGCGACCGACGTGCCGACTGACTGGCTGGCGCCAAGCGCGAGTCCCATCGCGGCCGAGACACCGATGGCCGGCGCGCCGCGCACGACCATTTTCTTAATGGCCTCGGCTACTTCTTCATACGACCTCAGCATGAGGTATTTTTCTTCGGTTGGCAGTAGTCGCTGATCCAGCATACTAATGCCTTCATCCGTCCATTCGATAGTTTTGATCATTTGTTCCGGCGGCTCTTTCTGAGTTGAAGTAGCGATGAATCTTACTGGAGGCGAATTGCCGAAGCAAAGCGGGATGGCAATGACGTCGCCTTTGCAGCCTTGAGTGAGCTGAAGTTTGACACTGTCGACGAGCGCGTGATAACGTCCCGCTCGATTAGAGATTGTTCTTTGTCAGTGAAAGCATCTGGGTGCCCCAGGAAAATGGGGAGAATAGGGAAACGGGTGAGAATCCCGTGCGGTCGCGCCACTGTGATGAGACTTTGCTCGCTGCCATAGAGTAGGGAAGCAGTCAGTCTTGAAGCCAGGAGACCTGCCCACGAAGCTTTGTAGTTTTGAACGCCCGCGGAAGGCGTTCAGGCCGCCCGGATTCGAAGCCATTTTCAAGTCCCGCCGATCGCCTGTCCCTTTTCGCGAGGGAACAGAGATCGGCGGGATTTTTGCTGAAACAACACTTCCCACAATCCGAAGCATTCGGGACAGCGCGACGCGTGTTCGCTGTCCTGTTTTGTCTTGGATTGCTACTCACCGCTGCCTGCTCAAAGTCCAACCACACGGCTGACAATCAGGTCGGGTTCCATCAAACCGTTGACGAGGCCGGGAGAACAATTACCGTCCCCGACACTGTTACGCGATTCATTTCGCTGGCGCCAAGTTTGACCGAGATTGTTTATGCCATCGGCGCCGGCGATGGTCTGGTTGGCAGAACAACGTATTGCGACTATCCGGCTGAAGCGCTGAAGGTCGAAGCAGTTGGTGACACGCTCAAGCCGAGCATTGAACGAATAATCGCTTTGCGACCGCAAATTGTTTTCGTGTCGACCGCTTCACAGCTCGAGGCCTTCACCAACGAATTGCAAGCCCATCGCATCGCCGTCTACGTTACGGATTCACACGATCTTGAAGGGGTATTTCACTCAATCGAGCGAGTCGCTGATATGTTGGGGAAACGGCCGCAGGCAGATGGACTGCTGAATCAACTCAGGAATCGAGTGAACGCTGTTGAGGAAAAAGTGAAGTCGCAGGCGGCTGTTCGTGTCTTCTACCAGGTTTCCGACGAGCCTCTTTACACCATCGGACGGGATGCTTTTATCACCGATCTGATCAAACGTGCCGGCGGGATTTCGGTGACTGCCGACGTTCCCGGCGCCTGGCCCAAGTACAGTGCGGAGTCGGCCCTGGCCACGAAGCCAGATGCGATTATCTTGCCCACTGGCGGTTCAATGGGAAATGCTAACTCCAGTGTCGCAAGCGCGCTGGAGCGATCTCCAGCGGTCTCCAACGGTCGCGTCTACAAAATCAACCCTGACCATCTTTCCCGACCGGGGCCAAGGGCAGTCGACGGTCTCGAGGATTTGGCGCGAGCGCTCCACCCGGAAGTTTTCAGTAAATGATGACGACTGGTTCAGGCGAAGTAAGTCAACAGGTCCCCGCGTTTCGCGGGATTGACGGAACGCGCGCGACTTTAACGAAGACTCTGGTTGTTTGCGGCATTCTGTTTACTGGGCTTGTCGTTGTCATTGTCTTCATGTCACTGCTGGGCAGCGAAAAACTTCCGGCACAAGCATCACTTTGCGCGCTGATCACTTTTGGCAAGTCGTCGTGTGGCTTAACCGGCGACCAGGACGCAATACTCTTTGACATTCGTTTGCCACGCATCCTGCTGGGCGCCGCGGTTGGCGGTTCGCTCGCGGTTGCCGGCGCCAGCTATCAATCGCTGCTGCGAAATCCCCTCGCCGAGCCTTATCTCCTGGGGATCTCAAACGGCGCGGCGGTGGGAACAATGATCGGTCTGGTTTTCCTGGGCGCGCATGAGTGGAGTCGCCCGCTGATGGCGTTTTCAGGTGCGTTGGTTGCCACATTGGTAGTTTATCGGCTGGCGCAGGGAAAGGCGGGTGCAACTCCCGAACGTCTCATCCTGGCCGGCGTGATCGTCACGACATTCCTGTCGTCAGCGATCGTCTTTGTGACTACGTTAATGGACGTGACACGAATCAGGTCGTTCACGTTTTGGTTACTCGGCGACTTGTCAGGTACAACCGCAAAATTACTGTGGTTGGCGCTCTTCATTACAGCAGCCGGGACCATCGTATTGGCTGCGCACGCGCGTTCGCTGAACCTGCTGATGTTGGGTGAGCGAGACGCATTCGACCTGGGTGTAGAGGTTTCGCGCGTTCGCCTGGTGGTCTTTATCGTGGCCAGTTTGCTGGTGGGTAGTTCGGTGGCGGCCAGCGGATCGGTTGGATATGTTGGCCTGGTTGTCCCGCATCTGGTTCGTCTGTCGCTGGGAAGTGACAACAGAATTACGGTGCCGGCGGCGGCAATTTGTGGCGCCATCTTTGTAGTCGTTGCGGACACAATCGCACGAACGATCATCGCGCCCCGCGAGTTGCCCGTGGGTGCGATTACTGCGCTTATCGGTGCGCCGTTGTTTGTTTACCTGTTGAGGCGACGCTGACGCTTTGGAGTGCGGTGACCTGTCACCGCTTTGGCCTTGGGCGGCCTGGCGCCCAGATCTAATATCGACTTCAGCGAACGGTGGCCGCGACAGGTCGCTACCGACCAAAGCGGTGACAGGATCACCGCACTCCAAAAAAATAATGCTTGAAGCACGCGACATCACGGTCAGATACGGTTCACGGCTAGCCGTGTCCGAAGTTTCGCTTGCGCTAACGCCCGGTGAAGTCATCACGATCGTCGGGCCAAACGGCGCCGGCAAGTCAACTGTGCTTCGCAGTCTAAACGCCGGAATCGCGCCGGCCTCGGGCGAGATCATTCTTGATAACCGGCCGCTCGGTTCTTATTCACGGCGAGCAATTGCGAGGCGCATCGCCGTGGTAGCGCAGGAAGCCGACTTGCGCTTTCCTGTCACGGTCTTCGAATTTGTGCTGGGGGGACGCTACGCCTGGTCCAGCACTTCGGGGTGGGGTTGGGAAACCTCTCACGATGTGGCGGTGGCGCGCGAGGTCCTGCGCGAGACTCAGCTCGTGGAACTCAGCGATCGTCTGATGACTGAGTTATCGGGTGGTGAACGCCAACGAGCGGTTCTGGCGCGGGCGCTGGCCACAGAAGCAGGCACTCTGTTACTGGACGAACCGACAGCGAATCTCGACCTGGCACATCAGGCTACGATTCTGGCGTTGGTAAGGATGCGCTGTGACAGTCGCGGGACGGCGGCGTTGGTAGTCACGCACGATATCAATCTCGCGGCGGAGTTTTCGAATCACGTTCTGTTGATGAAGGACGGCAAGAGCGTCGCGTTTGGCACGCCAGACGAAGTTTTGACGCCGGATTTACTCAAGGAGGTTTTTGCAGTCAAGGTGCTGGTGGATGCACATCCGATTTCGGGAGTGCCTCGAATTACGCCGGTGCATGAAGTGCTCCGGTAACTATTAACCATGAACGGCTGGCGAGGGAAGACGGTGAAAAGCCGCCACTGCCCGCGCAACTGTAAGCGGTCGTAACGCATGCTTTCAGCCACTGGGGATCAAAGGATGAAGGCGGAAGGATGAAGGATGAACAACAACCTTTCGCAAGCATCTTTAGACCTGGGAAGGCGCATGCGCGATGGGTAAAGTCGAGACGGTTGGGTGTTTGGTTGAGTAATTGTCATCCTTCATCCTTCCGCCTTCATCCTTGCCCTTCCCGCCGCAAGTCAGGAAACCTCTTGGCCGCGTCAGTTTCAGCTCGCACTGCGTCGGGCAGGAGAAGCTAAATGAAGACACAATACATTTCGATCGATTTTCGTTTCTGGAACAAGCCGCTCAGTCTTTTGGTCCTTTTGTTCCTTCTCAATTCTTTTTCAAATGGCGCCCTGGCGCAGCACAGCAGCATCACAGACACGAGACTTACTGTGCGCGTCATCGACCCGCAAGGCGCGATTGTTGCTAAGGCGGCCATCACTCTTTACACGCGAGACAATGGAGTTGTGCTCCGAGGTCTTAGTGACGACAAGGGCACTTTTCTCTTTCAACGCCTGGCGCCGGGTGAGTACCTGGTTGAGGCTGAAGCGCGGGGCTTCGCGCGCGCGCCTGCCCAGGTTGTACAGCTTGAGCGTAACTCGGCGGCGACAGTAGACATCTCACTGCCGCTAACAGGTATCAGCGAACAAGTCGTAGTAACTGCACAAGGCTCGGCGCAACCGGTAGACGAAGTGTCAAAGGCGGTTTCGGTTGTGAGCGAGCAACAGATAGAGGATCGCGACGAGTTCGCGATTGCCGAAGCCTTGCGTACCATTCCTGGTTTGCGCGTGCAACAGCTTGGCGGCCCAGGCTCGTTCGTTTCAATCAAGACACGGGGCCTGCGCAACGAAGATACCGCGGTCTTGATTGATGGATTGCGCTTTCGCGATGCCGCGGCACCGCAGGGTGACGCTTCGGGCTTTCTGGAGGACCTGATCGTCACTGATGTGAGCCGCGTCGAGGTCCTGCGAGGATCGGGCTCATCGCTCTATGGTTCGAATGCGATCGGTGGTGTTGTCAATCTTGTGACGGATGAAGGGGGCGGTCAGATCCACGGTAGTCTCCTCGGGGAAGGTGGCGCGCTGGGACTATTTCGCGGTCGAGCCCAATTGGCAGGTGGCACGAACGACAATAACATTGCGTATAGCGGCGGCTTCTCGCATCTGAATGTGACTCGTGGTCTGGATGGCCACGACGAGACGCGCAACACGAGCGGACATGGGCGGATTACTTTTCACTTGACACCAACGACAACGCTGTCAGGGCGCATTTACGCAACCAACTCTCGCCTGCAACTGAATAATAGTCCGGAGAGCATCGGCACTCTACCGCCGACTGGCATCATTGATGCCGTCGCCCTGTCACCCGGAGAACAGCGTCGTTACGAAGCTGGCGTTCCCCCTTCGCTGCTGAATGCTGGAGCCGCCAACTTCATCCCCGCCGCAAATGATCCGGACAACCTGCGCCGGGCAAACTTCGTTTCCGGCGCGGTGCTCCTTACTCACCGTCCGTCCGAGACGTTTGGCTACACCCTCAGCTATCAGGGTCTGGCCACCCATCGCAGCGGCGTTAACGGACCACTGGGCGTCGGTTTTCAGCCGTTTGGCGGAAGCGAGCGATCAGACTTCGACGCGCGCGTTCATACGCTGAGTGCACGTTTCGACCTACGGGCTGGACGCGTCAACTTCATCACTGGGGGTTACGAGTTCGAAAGTGAGAACTTCAAGAATCCGTCATTTCCTGTCGATCCAGCGGGCAACTCCAACGTTGATGTTACGCAAACGAGTCATACGCTCTTTGTGCAGGATCAATTGCGGTTCATGGATGATCATTTGCAAATCTCCGGAGCCTTTCGCGCGCAGTTTTTCCGACTACAACAACCGACGTTCACACCCATAGCGGCGTCGCCATATGCGAACCTAACTTTTCTGTCGCCGCCAACGGCCTACACCGCCGATGGCTCCTTTGCTTACCTGTTTTCGTCGGGCACCAAGTTACGCGCGCATGTCGGAAATGGTTATCGTGCTCCGTCGCTGTTTGAGCGGTTCGGCACATTCTTCGACAGTTTCTTTGGTTACTCTGTCTTTGGCGATCCGCGGTTGAAGCCGGACCGTTCAATCGCTTTTGATGCGGGGATTGATCAAACGCTATACAGAAACCGATTGCGAGCCTCGGCGACTTATTTCTACACGGAACTTCAAAAGGTGATCAGCTTCGATTTTTCAGGTTTGATCGATCCGGCAACGGATCCTTTTGGTCGCTTCGGTGGATACGTCAACACGAATGGAGGGATTGCTCGCGGGCTGGAACTAAGCGTAACCGCAACGCCTACTCGCACTTTGGATTTCTCCGCCGCTTATACCTATACAAAGAGCCTGCAGCGCACGCCCCAGGTGCCGGGCGTGCTCCGATCTTTGGTGGTTCCCGATCATCAATTTTCGTTGGTTGCCACCCAGCGCTTCGGACGCCACGTCTTGGTTAACTTTGATTTAGCAGCGTCGAGCGATTATCTAGCGCCGGTCTTTGACTCCAATACCTTCAGCAGCCGTGCTTGTCGTTTTCACGGGCTGGCCAGGGCGGATCTGGGCGGAAGCTATACGTTCGTGTTCAAGGAAACGCGCTCGCTGAGGTTGTTTGGGTACGTCGAGAATCTATTCGGCTACGAGTATTTCGAGAACGGCTTTCGCACGCCGGGTAGAACCGGTCGGGCTGGCGCATCGTTCACCTTTTGATTTTAGGAAGCCAAACAGCGATTCAGGTTGCAAGGGTTCAAAGCTCAGGGCGCCAGCGCGCTACTTATTGAGCTTGTCCTTGCAACCTGAAACTTTAGGCGGCGGCCAACACTAGGGCTTCTTGGTAAGAAGTCCGCCGGCGAGAAAAGCCGCCCCAACGATAAGATGGATGCCGTGATCGACCTTCCCGAGCATTAGTGGTCCGAGCGTCAAGTCTCCCTTCGCCATACCGACGATTCCCAGGAGCAGATAGATCAGGCCGAAGATAGTGCAAAAGCTTTTTGCGCCGCCGACGGTTCCCGCCAAACCAAAATACAGCGCAACTACGCCTGAAATAATGTGGACGAGATTGTGAACGGGCGACAGATGTGCGCCCAGAGAATCCAGCAAGTGAGTGAATCCCAATACGCCCACCAACAACAATATCACTCCCAGAAGCTTACAAACCGTTTTGGCCATGATTTGTCTCTACTCCTCTAAGAAGGTTGACAACCGCGCGGGCCGCTGCGAAAAAACTTGCGTCCCACATTCAATAAACGATTCAAGGGGTCGGAATGTAGGCCCTATATATCAAACTGTTCGCCGTTTGGAAAGCTTTTTCGCCCAGCTTTTTCGCCAACACCGACTGGTATTTAACTATGCGACCGGATAGTAAGCAGGACGCAATAACGTGGGGAAAGCCAATCAACAAGCCCTGCCTTTTGCCCGGAATGTTATACTAGTTCCTGCCTTTCCCCTAAACATGACCGATTGTTGGTACTGGTGTAGTTTGCTCGTTCTGGTCTCATTAACACCGTGGCTTTAGCCCGGTGAGTTTAGTGCCCAGACAACCCCAAAACCGTTTAAACGGTTTCGGTTCCGAACCTGAACCTTGATCACCGGGCTAAAGCCACGGTGCTAATGAGAAAGCTGATCAAGATTCAAACTGCATCAGTACCCGATTGTTGAAGCCTGAGGAAGTAATAGCCATGCATTCACTTCACAGAATCAGACGACGTCTCGGCCGAATCGTTTCCGTTTTAGTTTTTGTATGCGTCTTGACCGTCACAGCAAACGCTTACACTGTCATTATGCGAGGCGGAAAGCGAATTGAAATTCCTTCAAGTTTCATCGTGACAACCTCGACTTTGACTTACGAAGTTTCGCCGGGCGTTCAGATTACGCTGAACCTCGCCGCGATAGATATTTCCGCGACGGAGATTGCCAACAACGAGTTGCCTGGAAGTTTGCTACGGCGCGTCCCTGCCGCCTCGACAGAATCCAGCCAGCCCGCCGACAAAAACATGTCTGCACAACGGGCGAGTACTTCTACGTCAACACGCACGATCACGAATCGCGATCTGGAATCTGCAATGCGCCGGCGACGCGAGAGTGAGTTGACCTACGAGCGCAGACGTAAGGAACTTGGGCTGCCGTCGGTAGAAGAATCTCGCCGAGAAGCCGCCACGCAGTCTGATTCGATTACGCGGGAATTGGAACAGACGCGCGCCTCGGAAAGCGAGTCGGAGAATTACTGGCGCGAGCGTGCTACTGCACTGAGAACTGAGATCGCTGCGGTCGATGCCGAAATCAGATACGTCCGCAGCCAACTGGATGAACCGCTATATTCCGGCGGTGGCTCGTTCATTAACGTCGGTAGTGTTGTCCCGTTTGTTTCGTTTGGCAATACCGGACGGCAGGGACCGTTTTCTTCACGACCCATGCGCCCGCGCGTTTTTGCCTCGCCGCGAGCTGGCGCGCAACTAAGCGGACGGGTTGTATTCGGTGGAGGCGCGACGCGAGGACAAGTATTTCTCAATCCACGGCGATTCGGTCATTCGCGTCAGTTTGGATTGCCGCTGTTTGCCTCGTCGAACATTTCTCCTGTGATATCGCAGCCTTATGATATTTCCTACGAGCGCAGCCAGCTCATCACACGGTTCAATGAGTTGGGGGCGGCTCGAGCTGGCCTTAACGCACGATGGCGAGAACTCGAAGAGGAAGCGAGGCGCGCCGGTGCGCCGCCGGGATGGCTCAGGCCGTGAGAGAAAGGAGGCAGGAGGCAGGAGGCAGGAGGCAGGAGGCAGGAGGCGGGAGGCAGGAGCAGGAGGCAGGAGCAGGAGGCAGGAGCAGGAGGCAGGAGCAGGAGGCGGGAGCAGGCGGCAGGAGGCAGGAGGCAGGCGCAGGAGGCGGGAGCAGGAGCAGGAGGCAGGAGGCAGGCGCAGGAGGCGGGAGCAGGCGGCAGGCGGCAGGAGGCAGGAGGCAGGAGGCAGGAGGCAGGCGCAGGAGGCAAAGGAACCTTAATCTAAGATTTCAAATTCAAGATTTAAGACTGAAAGCCAAGACTGAAGACTATGACTGGTTGGGAGACAATTATCGGCCTGGAGATTCATGCGCAGCTCAGCACTGAGTCAAAGATTTTCTGTGGTTGCTCGACGCGCTTTGGTGACGAGCCTAATGAAAACACTTGCCCGGTTTGTTTGGGTTTGCCGGGCGCGCTGCCCGTGCTGAATCGTCGTGCGGTGGAACTGGGCGCGCGCGCGGCCCTGGCGCTTGGTCTCCGCATAAACAACGAGTCTATTTTTTCCCGTAAGAACTACTTCTACCCAGACCTCCCCAAGGGCTATCAGATTTCGCAGTATGACAGACCGTTTTCTGCAAATGGCGAACTCGAGATCATGACCGCCGAACGAGATGAGGCGGGTCACCCGGTGGAATGGAAGGCCAGGAAAATTGCGATCACGCGCCTGCACCTCGAGGAAGATGCCGGAAAAAACGTGCATGAAGGATTACCTGATGTCGATCGGTACTCCTACATCGATCTCAATCGTGCCGGGACACCGTTGGCCGAGATTGTTACCGAGCCCGACTTCCGTACCTCCTGGGAAGCTTACGATTACGTCAATCATGTCAGGCGCGCGTTGCAGTGGGTGGGGGCTTCCGAGGCTGACATGGAGAAGGGCAACCTTCGTTGTGAGGCAAACGTGTCGGTGCGGCGAATCGGCGACGAGAAGTTCGGCACCAAGGTGGAAGTGAAAAACCTTAACTCAGTGCGGCATATGCAGCGCGCGATCGAATTTGAGGTCACCAGGCAAATTGGCGTGCTTGAAGCAGGCGGCCAGCTACAACAGGAAACGCGACTTTGGGATGAACGCGCCGGCGAGACTCGTGTGATGCGGTCGAAAGAGGAAGCGCATGACTATCGCTATTTTCCCGAACCCGATCTTCCGCCGCTGATCGTTGCGGATGAGTTTGTCGAGCGTGTGCGCACAGCTATGCCGGAGTTGCCTGAGGCCAGACGACGCCGGTTCATGGATCAGTATGGCCTGTCGTTTAGCGATGCGTCGCAATTGACTTCAGAACGTTCACTGGCGGACTACTACGAGAAAGCTGCCGAGGTTTCGGGGAATCCGCGCAGCGCTTCCAACTGGATTCGCTCGGAGCTGCTGCGTGAACTCGAGAGTGTCGGCGTCCTGGCCGGCGCTTCGCCGGTTGCGGCCGAAGATTTAGGCGCACTTGTGCGGCTGATCGAAGAGGAAAAGATCAGTGGCAAGCAGGGCAAGGACGTGCTGGTTGAGATGTTCAAGTCCGGTAAGAGCGCAGCGACGATCATCGCGGAGCAAGGCCTGGTTCAGGTCAGCGATACCGGAGAAATTGATCGCATTATCGACGAAGTGATTGCAGCGAGCCCACAGCAGCTTGAGCAATTTCGGGCGGGGAAGGAAACCTTGTTCGGCTTTTTTGTGGGTCAGGTGATGAAAGCTTCAAGGGGCAAGGCGAATCCGAAAGTTGTAAACGAGAGACTAAAGACAAAATTGCAACCCTCGTAAATCACACTAGACGCTTGGTAGTGTCTGAATTTGAAGTTTAGCGGCTAACTTCAGTCGCCTGGTAAAGCGATCCACGAAATAACACGAACTTTCACGAACAAAAAGTTAGTTGTTGCTTAGTGTGATTTTGTGGGTCGTTTGCTTTGTTTCTAAACTAAGACGTCTGACTAGACGGGAGTGGACAGTCCGCCGCTTGGGTGACGTTACGACAATGGCGGATTAACAAATCAGTGAGATTTTTTAACTCGACGGGAGGATGGATTGATGTTGAAGATGAATAGTAAGCTGGTCATTCGCACGCTGACCTTTCTCGTATTGCTGACGTTAATAGCCGGCGCGATGTTTGACGCTTCTGGTCAAACAAGACGACGGCGCCGGGCCAGGCGTACCACACGCGTGGTTACCCCTGCAGTCAGGTTCTACGCAGTGCCGGCTGACACGGTAATCCGCGCTCGCCTTAACGAATCGCTTAATTCCGGTGAGGCTCGTATCGGCGATCGTTTCACCTCGAACGTTGTAGAGCCTGTTTATGCCGGCAATGGCGTGGAAGTCATTCCTGTTGGCAGCAGGATCGGGGGACGAGTGACGCAAGTAAAACGCGCTGGGAAACGCAGCCCCGGCACCATCACGGTTGCTTTCGATTCGGTCAGGTTACCGAATGGAAGAACTGCGGTGATCAACGGATCCTTGACTACCTTGCAAGCTGATGACGTGAATTCCGACAATGAAAGCACTGTCAAAGGCACCAGCAACCGGAAACGAGATGCGGTGTTCATCGGCGGCGGCGCCGCCGGTGGGGCTCTGATCGGGGCAATTGCGGGCGGCGGTAAAGGCGCGGCAATCGGCGCAATCCTCGGCGGTGCCCTCGGGACTGGGGCGCGCGTGCTTGAGAAAGAAAAAGAAGCGGAAGTGAAGTCGGGCACTGAGTTTGGCGTGATTCTCAATCGCAGCGTGTCATTGCCCGCGACCAATGTGCCCTAGCTCTTTTGTTAGCGCAGACCGTTAGTTTTGCGAGATTCTAATTTCGGCGGCTGGGCGCAAACTCAAGTTTGCGCTGCCCAGCCGCCGCATTCATACACAATGAACTTAGTTGGCAAAGTCGCAATCGTAACCGGCGGAACGAAAGGCATCGGCCGAGGCATCGCCGAGGCTCTGGCTCGCGAGGGCGTGAGGGTTTGTATTAGCGCTCGCAATGCAATTGATATCGATGAAGCGACAGCGGAGCTCAACAGCAGCGTCGGCGCAGGGACGATCGGTTTCGTTTGCGACGTGCGCGACCACGCTCAAGTGAAGTCACTGTTTGAACGTACGACCGCCGCGTTGGGTGGAATCGACATCCTCGTCAACAACGCCGGCGTTGGAATTTTTGCTACGGTTGAAGAGATGTCGCCCGTAGACTTTCGTGCGATATTGGAAACCAACGTCTCCGGTGTTTTCTACTGTTGCCATGAAGCCATCCCTCTCATGAAGAAGCGTGGTGGTGGCTACATCATCAACATTTCTTCGCTTGCCGGCGCTAACCCGCATCCGCGAATGGCTGCTTACAACGCCTCGAAGTTTGGCCTGAACGGTTTCAGTGAAGCGTTGATGCAGGAGGTGCGACACGACGGCATCAAGGTTAGCTACATCATGCCCGGCTCGGTGAATACAGAGTTTGGCGGCGACACGCCGAGTGACAAGAATTCATGGCAGTTGCAACCTGCGGACATCGCGAGAGTAGTCATCGACCTCCTTCATCACGATGATCGCAGCCTTCCCAGTCGGGTTGAGATCAGGCCGAGTCGGCCGCCAAAAACATAATGCGAGCTGTAGTGCAGCGCGTTACCCGCGCGCGGGTTAAAGTCGAGGATGAGATCGTTGGTGAGATCAATCAGGGTCTCGTCGTTTTGTTAGGCATCGCGCGCGACGATTCCGAAACTGATGCGGATTATCTCGCCTCGAAGATCGCATCGTTACGTATCTTTGACGACGAAGCAGGAAAGATGAATCGGTCGGTGAGGGACATGAGCGGCGGGGTGCTGGTGGTTTCGCAGTTCACGCTTTACGGAGACGTGCGGCGCGGCCTGCGTCCTTCCTGGACCGAGGCAGCAGCGCCGGAAGTGGCCAAGCCGTTATATGAATATTTCATTGCGCAAGTAAACAACCTCGTAGGGAAAGTTGCGTGCGGCAGTTTTCGCAGCATGATGCAGGTGGAGTTGGTCAATGACGGACCGGTGACTATCTTGCTCGACAGCCGCAAACAGTTTTGAGAACGGCGAAGCGCGCGGAGCGTGCGGCAGCGTAAAGCCTGGGGTGAAGCGTAGCGAACCCCAGGATGGTAGGAAAACAAACGACAAAGCCCGCGAAGCGCGGCGACAGCGCTTTATCGAGAGTAACCGCTTTGCCAATCTCCTGTCGCACGCTTCGCGCGCTTGGTCTTCTTCTCGACTGAATACCTGGGGTTCCGCTTCGCTCCACCCCAGGCTTTACGCTGTCGCCACGCTTCGCGGGCTAGAGGGGGTTTTTCACTGGGAATATGACTGTTTCGCTCAATGAAACTTCAGTGAATCTTGGAACGCGCTTGGGCTCAATTAGCTTAGTCGCTTTCTTGTTTTTATCCCTCTCCGCTTGTAACAAGACAGAGTCGTCCGTGAAGGATTTCGACGCCGGCAAAGCACCACCTACCCGAAGCAACGTGAAGCGGGGAAGCAAGCCGCAGCCGGACGAGCAAGTGGCAGTGATCACAACCGCTGATTACGGCGACATTGTCATCGAACTGTATCCGAATGTGGCGCCGCAGATGGTGGAGCGTTTCAAGAAACTGATCCAGGAAGGGTTCTACAACGACACCGCCTTTCATCGCATTAACGCAGCGGCTCGTTTGATTCAGGGCGGCGATCCACTCTCGAAGGACAACGATCCGGCAAACGATGGCTCTGGAGAGTCGCCGTACGGAAACGTGCCCGGCGAGTTCAGTGACATTCCCTTTGACCGCGGTACAGTAGGGGCAGCGAGAAGGGGAAGGGGAGCCTCGCCGGA